>JAHEBB010000083.1 GCA_024642575.1 Trueperaceae bacterium
AACCGAACCGCAGTTCTTTATGACCCGACTTAACCTCGAGCTGGAAAAGGAAAACAAGTTTGGGCTAAAGCGACTATTTGGTAGTAGAGTCTCAACGCTTTTAAACTAGGTTAGATGAAAGACTTCATCACAGTTTTATTCGTTTTACTATCACTTGCTCAGGCGCAATCTAATCGTTTTAGCTATACCCTTAGTGGCCCTCTGAACTGGACAGTTACTGAGCAGACAGAAGATGCTGTGTCAGGTGGTTTTTATGTAAAAGAGGATGTTGGTCAAAGTGAATCCTGGGATTTTGTTTTGGGTATACAGACTGAAAACGATGCTTTAAGTCAAAAATTAAGAATAAAAGTTCCTCTGCCTTTTGATAAAACTCGACGAGAACCAGCTTATGCCTATTTTCAAGCAGCCGAAACCGACTTTACCCTTAGCCATCCCGAGTTTATACGAAGTGTTCATACTTCTTTATTTGTGTTTGACCTTAACGATAACCAAGCCAATGCTGAGTTCGCTTTTGGGTTTAGAAACGACCTTTGTATAAGAGGTGGTTTTTCCATAGACCTAACAGAAGATGGTAGTGATTTAGATCTTTACGTAAGCAGCAAAAATTTACCTGATGATCCTTATCTACAACTCAGAACAGCTATACGGAAATCTTTTAACGGAGAAACCTACGCAGTCAAAAGGAGGATAGAGGTGGGAGAATTACGTTTGATAGGGGCAGGTCCACAATTTGTTCAATCATCTCCCCTTTTAGGAGGGCAAAAGGAAGGCGTTTACAACGACCCAGAGCTTTATCCTGACCCTTGTAGCGAAAAATAAAGGGTTTTGCTATAGATTGGGTGTTTTTTGATAATCCTCACCCGGATTTACAAAAACATTTGACTCCCAAGCATATTGTTTGTTGTAAAGCTCGCTGTAGCGCCCACCTTTATCAAGCAGGTCTTTGTGGTTCCCACGTTCGACAATTTCGCCATTTTCTAAGACCAAAATCTGGTCAGCTTTGCGAATAGTGCTGAGTCTATGGGCAATAACAAAGGTTGTGCGGCCTTTTTGCAAGCGGTCTAACCCTTCTTGAATCAGGGCTTCACTTTCGCTGTCTAAGCTCGAGGTTGCTTCATCCAAAATAAGAATCTTTGGGTCGGCTAAAAGGGCTCTGGCGATTGCAATGCGCTGGCGTTGTCCGCCTGAAAGTTTGATGCCACGTTCACCTACAACTGAGTCATAACCGTCTGGAAATTTAGAGATGAAACCGTCGGCATTGGCGAGCTTACTCACTTCTATAACCCGCTCGAGCGTCGCCTCAGGACGGGCAAACTTTATGTTTTCAGCAATTGTGCCATCAAAGAGAAAGTTCTCTTGCAAAACCACGCCTAAGTGTTTGCGGTAATCGCCCAGCCTTACCGTTTCCAGATTGCGCCCATCTATTAAAACCTCACCTGACTTGGGTCTGGCAAAAGCCATAATCAGACTGACCAAAGTGCTTTTACCTGAACCGCTCGAGCCTACCAAAGCTGTTGTGCTACCCTCAGGAGACTCGAGGGATACGTTTTTAAGAACAGGTACGCCTGCTTCATATTCAAAGCTGACATCTTTAAACTGAATATCGCCTTTAAGCTCTGGCAAAGCTGCCAGTTTATCATCGGCGGCATCTTCAGTTTCTAAATTCATGATGTCTCTAATGCGGTCAAGGCCAGCAAATGCCTCACTTATTTGTGTGCCAATACTTGACATCTGAATAATGGGCGCAACCAAGACGCTAATAAACGCCACGTACATCACCAAGTCGCCCAGTGTCATATTGCCAGCTTGAATGGCGCGTCCACCAAAGAAGATCAGCAAAACGCCCACTGCGCCCACAATCACGGTAGCAAAAGCGGTAACGGCACTTGTACCTGTAATACTCTTTTTAACATTGGCGAATAGCCTTCCCACACCCGCCGAAAACTCACGCTGTTCGCGCGCTTCCATGCGGTAGGCTTTCACCACTCTAATGCCGCCCAGCGTTTCTGCCAGTCGCCCGGTAACTTCGGCATTGATCTTGCCACGTTCACGGAAAATAGGTCTCAGAACATTAAAAGCATAGGCCATCACCCCACCAAACGCCACCAAAAAGACCATGATGCCCAAAGTGAGTGCCCAGTTGAGATAAAACAAAACGCCAAGCGCTAAAAGGGCTGTGAGCGCGCCGCCAATAAGCTGAATGATGCCTGTACCAATCAGATTACGAATGCCCTCTGCATCGGTCATAATGCGTGAAATAAGGACGCCAGATTGGGTATTGTCAAAAAAGCTGATGGGTAAGCGCGTCACTTTTTCCTGAACACGTTTACGCATATCCATAATGGCTTCTTGCGCGGCAATGCTCACGACTTGCGAAACCGCAAACGTGGTGATGGCTTGCAAAAGGGTTGCTGCGCCAACCGCTAAAGCCAGCGGCCCCAAAAGTGACCATTGATTGTTTCCCAGTACGTTATCAATTAAGAATTTGGTGCTAGCTGGCAGGACAAAACCAAGTAAACGCCCAACAATCATAAGCGCAAAGCCGATAATTAAGCCTTTGCGGTAGTGTTTAATAAGAACCTTGGCTTCCGCCCAAACAGCTCCTCGAGATATTTTTTTCTTAGTTGTCATGTGACGACTCCAAACTTAGCTATGATACGCGCACAAACAGCAGAAAAGATCATTCTAAAGTCCTAGAGTCATTCTTGAAATTTTTGCATGCAAGGTTATTGCTATTTTTAAATGGGCACAATTCTATAAAAGGGGCTTGATGATCTAAGAGAATAATGATGTGGAGACCTAAAGAAAGATAGGAATTTGTAGCTCTATTCTCTGACCATTGACCGTAGGAACAGCTAACGTTAAGTATCTCACACTGTCGTATGATTCCTTATGCCGACTTACCTCCATCACATTGAAACGGTTGTGCCGCCTTATGCCTATGCACAGGCCGATATAGCGCAACTTATGAAGCATTATCTGGGGGAAAGTCGTAAGGCGGAAAAGTTGATCGCTCGAGTCTATGCCCAGTCAGGCATTGAAAAACGTCACAGTGTCATTCCTAACTTAAGCAGTCATGACAGCTTTTTCTTTGAAAACAATACCTTTAGAAACCCCTCAACCAAAGTGCGCAATGATCTGTATACGCAAGAAGCCAAAGAGTTATTTGTTTGTGCTGCGCATAGAGCGATTGCTCACACGCCCAGAGTTACTGAGTTTGATATAACGCATGTTATTACCGTGTCCTGTACGGGGTTTTTTGCACCTGGACCTGATTACTACGTGGTGAAAGAACTCGGACTAAATGCAGGTGTACAGCGCTTTCATATTGGCTTTATGGGCTGTTATGCGGCCTTTCCTGCTTTAAAAATGGCCCATGCTTTTTGTGAGGCAGATAAAAATGCCGTAGTCTTGGTGATTTGCCTCGAGCTTTGTTCCTTACACTTACAAGCCAAAGAAGATGTCGATAGTCTTATTTCTGCCTCCGTTTTTGCCGATGGGGGTGCTGCTGTCATTTTAAGTGCGCAGCCTCCAGAGTTGGGTGCTCATGCGCTAGAGTTAGGTCAGTTTGCCAGTGCGCTTGTGTCTGAGGGTGAAAAAGATATGGCCTGGATGATTGGTGATAATGGCTTTGATATGGTCTTATCGACTTATGTGCCACAAATTCTAGAGTCGAATGTTGGCACTGGGGTTGAAGCTTTGCTCGCTGAAATGGGCTTGAGCAAAGAAGCTATTGCCCACTGGGCGATTCACCCCGGAGGTAGAGCGATTTTAGATAAGGTGGCATCTGCGCTCGAGCTTGACGAGACTGCCCTGACTGCCTCACGGAAAGTTTTGCAAAATTATGGCAATATGAGCAGCTCGAGCGTGCTCTTTGTTTTAAAAGAACTTCTTAACGAGGCAAAGCCTGATGAGTCCATTTATGCCATGGCTTTTGGCCCTGGCTTAACGGTTGAAAGCGGACTGTTTCGCAAAATTTAAGATGCTGAATCTGTTTTTGCAAACGCGTAATAGCCAGTTGTCAGAACTCATGGACGCAGCCGACTGTGACTCCGATAAGCTAGCTAATACCTATAAACACTTCAGACTTATCAATGCTCTGGTGTCATCCTGGCGAGTAGCTTATGTGCGCTACATCAGACCGCATAACCCTAAGACCTTGCTCGATATTGGTTGTGGTGGGGGAGATGTTGCCAACGCTATTTTAAATTGGGCCAAGCAGGATGGGCTAAATCTAAAGATTACAGCCATTGACCCCAATGAAGAAGCCCTTCGTTATGCGCAAGCCCAACCTTACGCCACTGAAATAACCTTTGAGCAAGCGCATTCTGCTGACCTACTTGCAAGAGGGGAGCGCTTTGACATTGTGCTTTCTAACCATGTCTTGCATCATTTGCAGTTGCCTGAGCTGTTTACCTTGTGTGAGCACTCAGAAAAGCTGGCTCTTAAGCAGGTGATTCACAATGATCTCTGGCGCAGCGATATTGCTTATCTTTTCTTTTGTTTGAGTACGCCTTTTTTTCTTGATTCGTTTATTACAGCAGATGGCCTAACCTCAATTCGGCGCAGTTTTACCCCGCTCGAGCTAAGAGACCTCTTGCCCACAGACTGGCAGGTAAAAACCCTTTTCCCCTTTCGTAATTTGCTTTTGTACCGCCCAAACGTTTATGACTGAGCCTTTAAGTACATTGAGTACAGAGGTGCTTATTGTTGGTGCTGGTCCCGTTGGGCTGTTTCTTGCTTGCCGTTTGGCGCAACTTGGCATTGATTTTCTAATTGTCGATAAACGACTGGAGACGGTAAAACATTCGCGCTCTATTGGCATTCATCCACCTTCTTTAGAACGGTTAGCCGAGATGGGCTTAGCGGAAGCATTCTTAGCTAAAGGTGTCAAAATTGCGGGCGGGCAAGCTTTTGCCAATACTCGCCCCCTTGGGCGTTTGTCCTTTGAGCATTGCCCAGAACCGTTTAACTTTATTTTGACTTTGCCCCAATTTGAGACGGAAGCTATTTTAGAGGATGCGCTTTTGCAACTAAGACCTGAAGCGCTTTTGCGCGGGCTCGAGCTGACTGACTTAAAACAAGAGGAGTCATACCGAGTTCGTTTCAAAACCCAAGCAGACACAAAAGAAATAAGTGCAAGCTACCTCATTGCCTGTGATGGTAAAGATAGCAAAGTGCGTGAACTGGTTGGCATCCCTTTTTATGGCGAAGCTTATCCAGATGCCTATCTGATGGGTGATTTTGCCGATTCCACAGAGCTTGGCAGCGATGCAGGGATTTATTTAACTGATGATGGTTTGGTGGAGTCCTTTCCGTTGCCAGGAGGCATAAGGCGCTGGGTTGCCAAAACCGACACCTATATTCAAACCCCTAGCCTAGAGAGTTTGACATCGCTCATCGAGGCCAGGCTAGACCACAAACTTCTGTTAGAAACCAATACCATGCTAAGCGGCTTTGGTGTGCAACATTTTTTGGCGAGTCAATTTGTAAAAGGTCGTACCCTCCTTGCTGGAGACGCGGCGCATGTCCTTAGCCCCATTGGAGGACAGGGGATGAATTTGGGCTGGCTAGATGCCTGGGACGCTGCTAGGGCGCTCGAGGCTATTCTCAAAAAAGGCAAAGCCCCCAAGTCTAGTTTGCAAGCCTACGCTCTCAAGCGTAAAAAAGCGGCTCGAACTGCCATTGCCAGAGCCGCCTTTAATATGCAGTTGGGGCGCAAAACCCCGTTTGCGCCCTTAAAATATGCCTTTGTCAGACTTATGTTAAATAGCCCGCTCGAGCGCCTTTTCGCTCGGATTTTTACCATGCGTTGGCTATAAAACAGCTCGAGCCTAAACTATCCAGCTACAAACTGCGTAAGTCCTCGGCGGTGGTTGTGCCAAGCTTATGAAACATCATGCAGTAAGCTTTTTGCCCAAGTTCAAAACTGCTGAGTCGAAAAAATTCGTTAGGCGCGTGGGCTTTTTCATCTCTTAGACCAAAGGCAAATACCACCGTATAAACGCCAAGTTGCTCTAAAATGAGACTACAAAAAGGGATGCTGCCACCTGCGCGTACATAAAGCGGCGCTTTGCCATAAAGCTGCTCTAAAACATCACTTGCCACTTTGTTACCAGGATGATCGGCAGGCATCAGGTAAGGGTCGGCGGTACTTTCATCAAGCTCTAAACTGATGCTAACACCTGGCGGAGTGTGTTCTTTAATATGTGCTTTCAGACGCTCGAGGATGTCTTTGGGGTCCTGGTCAGCAACCAGTCGGCAACTTATTTTTGCATGGGCTTCATTGGGTAAAACCGTTTTGATGCCTTCCCCCTGAAAGCCTCCCCAGATACCATTAAGCTCTAAAGTCGGTCTAGCCCAACCACGCTCATAAGGGGTGTAGCCTTCTTCGCCAAAGAGTTCGTTTAGCTCGAGCGCTTTTTTATAGTCTGCTTCATTAAAGGGAACCGCTGCAATACGCTCACGGTCTTCCTGACTTAAGACCCGTACGTCATCATAAAAACCTTTTACCAAGATATTGCCTTTGCTGTCTCTCATAGAGGCAAGAAGTTCAACAAGCGCATGTAAGGGGTTTTGCACCACGCCACCGTAACTGCCCGAGTGCAAGTCTGAATTTGCACCTTTGACATTAATCTGTAAGGCACATAAACCTCTTAAGCCAACCCACAGCGCAGGTTGCTTAGGTTCCCATTGACCTCCGTCAGCACTTAAAACAAGATCGCAAGCCAGCAAATCTTTATAACCTTCAATAAAACTAGGAAGTTGCGGACTACCAATTTCTTCTTGTCCTTCAAACAGAAACTTAACGTTGACAGGTAAGCTGCCTTCAGTTTTTAACAAAGCTTCGACTGCCAGAATGGGTACAAGCATATTGCCCTTATCATCTGTAGCGCCTCTTGCTATAACCTTGCCATCTTTAATCACAGGCTCAAAGGGAGGATTATGCCAAAGCTCTAAAGGGTCTACGGGTTGTATATCGAAGTGACCATAAATCAGCACAGTTGGTTTGTCTGGTGCATTAAGCCACTGACCATAAACGACCGGGTGACCGCCCGTTTGCATAATGCTGACTTGCTCAATACCAGCTTCCTGCATGCGTGCTGCTACCCAATCAGCAGCATTAGCCACGTCTTGCGTGTGCTCTTTTAGGCTCGAGATACTAGGGATAGTCAAAAAATCTAAGAGTTCAGCTTTGAATGTTTCCTGATGCTTTTCTAAAAATACTTGCCAATCTGCCATAAATATCCTCACAGTGTAAACATGATTTTCTATAAACTTACATGTTTAGGCGGTAAATAAGGCAGCGGAGCTTACACATAAACCCTAGATAGAGTTACTATGGAAGGGTTGACTTAGGTGATTTTAAGTGTATCCATTAAAAATTTATCTTGCCCAACATTTAGGTAAATAAGATACTCGCTCATCCAAGGTGCAAGTAAAGTGAATCGACCTAGTTCAGAAACTTCAGCCTCAATCAAAACTTTCTCTTTAGAATCAAGAATACTCACTGAAGCTTTTTCAACTACATATAACCCGTTATCTAGGGTTAGAAGACCTTGCATATAAAGCGCTTCTCTCGAGTGCAAAAGACTGAGATGAAAACGGTACCTCTCTATCTTATAAGACTGAGACCAAGTTTTTTCAAACCCGTGCAAGCGTATAGTTGTAGACGACGTTTCAGACATTCAAAGCAAGCTCTTTTCTAAAGTAGCAAGGTGTTTAAAGAAGAAAGGAGCGTCTCCTAATTAAAAGAAACACTCCTTACCTTTGACTTTTAAACACATAACTCATTAAACGAGTTTAGGTGTCTGAAACCTGGTTAGGTTTTCAGTCTGGTCGCACTTAAGTTAGCAACGGGTGCAAAAGTCTGGTCCTGCAAGAACGATAGTATTGAGGGCAAGTAGAAATAAAGAGGCAATAAGTAAATAACGCTTCTTCATGACAACACCTCCTTTCCATAGCATTTCTCTTCTACGAAAAGGAGTAAAACTTTTATTTAAAAATTAGGATAGATAATTTTTAACTTTTGGAAAACTAGTAAGCAAATTCTCTTCTAATTTTGCATAATCGTGATAACCAAGTTTCACGAGGTTTTGCACGGCCTTTACATATTTGACAATAGAGACAATATTAAAATATTTAATATCATGAGTTTTTAATTTCTTATTTGCTCTATGTCTTGTAGATTTATCAAGAAGGCTCAATTGCGAAACGGGACTCGGAAACGCATCATCTTCTAACCAAGCTCGTCTAAATTCATTGGGTAAAACTATAGTCTTATTGCTAAGACATAAACCATCACGATATTTTTCATTAATTAAAATAGGAATCTCTCGACAGTATCCTTGCATTTCAGGTATGCGTTGAGAAGCAATCAAAAAGCCTAGTGGAAAAAGACGATAAACTTGCGAAATTAAGTTTTCAGAATACAGAAGATTACAAAAAGAGGATCTTACTGAGTCAATATAATAATTGAACCCTCTTTTGCCTTCAAGACCGATTTCTCCTACATAGCTGATATTAAGCAATGATTTGAAGAGCATAAGCTCTGAATCGCGTGGTTCTGAATCATCTAATGTGTTTGCAATAATATAAGGATTTTTAGAGGTTAAACCCTTCCAAGCTGTAATAATTTGTGTATATTCTTGGTGGATTAGAGAATCAATCTTAGGATAACCATCAAGCCAACTCGTTCGTAAAGCTGCGATAGCTGTAAACTGTTTAGCTTTAGTGTTATTACCTTGATAATTTACGATCGAAGAAGATTGCCCTAATTGCTTAGAAACAAGTGCTGAATGGTGTTCTAAAATAGATAATCTTCCCTTAACAGCTAACTCATTTGCTAATTGTAAAGAACGATTGAAAAACAATAAGGAAAATTCAGCAAGATTCTGTCTTGCTGCAAGTACCCCTGTCATTTCAAAAACATGAATCATCCCCTCTTTTTCAAGGTCGCTGAATTGTTGTATATCACTATCTTTTAACCAAATATACTTTGAGATTAGATCTACTAATTCGTCTATTTTTTGTAGGGAAATGTAGAGTTTAGCCTCGAGCCCTCGTGCCAAAAGTATAGGATTATCTTTTAGCAAGGCAAACGCTTCATTATCATCTTCAATTGAGATAAGCATTTCAGCTTTACGGCACTGTAAAACATGGTCGTCTGGGTACAAATCAATCAGCGAAAAAAAGCGATTTTGGTCTATACCGTGTTTGACGGCGTCAAACGTAGCAGGGTTTTTTAGGTCTTCAAGGCTTAGCGTTTGCTGCAAGCCTTCGGGCGTAGATATTTCTATCTGGTAGGCACGATGAGTAGAAGCTTCTCTCATCTCTTCTCTGTTAAAAATTGACATAAAGAAAGTCTAACTTATTCTGTGAAGTTTTGCATATTCATTTGCCTCTACCCCTTTTTATGACCCCATCACGCTCGAGCGTATCAAGCTCATTGTCATTTAAACCAAGGGTTTGCAAAATGCTGTGGGTGTGCTCGCCTAAAAAGGGCGGGGGTTTTAGTTCTTGTTGACTAATCGGGCTTTTTAAGGTTTTGATCTCACCACTCAAGGGGTGCTGATAGCTCTGAACTAGATTTCTCGCGAAGCTTTGAGGATCAGCTAAAGCGTCGCCGATGGTATTGACAGGCATAGCTGGAACGCCTGCACTGCTTAGTTGATTGAGCCAGTAGCTTTTTGTCTCTTTTATGAATACATCTGACAGAATAGGTATAAGGGTTTGCCTGTGAGTAACTCGAGCCTCATTGCTGCTAAAACATTCATCCTCACTTAGCCCATTCTGACCAATAATCTGACAGAGCTTTTTAAATTGATTATCATTGCCTACTGCCAGTACAAAATATTCATCCTTTGCCTTAAAAGCCTGATAAGGCACGAGTTGTGGATGGGCACTTCCCATACGACCTGGGTTTCGTCCAGTGATTAGGGTGGTTTGCACTTGATTTACAAGACTGGCAAGTCCAACTTCAAAAAGAGAAATGTCCAGATGTTTGCCTCGACCTGTATGGTTGCGCTCGTGTAGGGCTGCGAGTATTGCTACTGCGGCATGAAGACCTGTAAGTACATCGATAACCGCCACCCCAACTTTTACAGGTTCTCCCTCGGTTTCCCCTGTTATGCTCATAAGTCCAGTCATGCCCTGCATAGCGGCGTCATAACCGGCTTCTTTAGCCCTTGGGCCTGTTTGACCAAAGCCAGTAATTGAACAGTAAATAAGCAAAGGATTCAGGTCAGATAGGGCTGTATAGTCAAGGCCATACCTGAGCAAATCACCAACCTTAAAGTTTTCTACCAGGATGTCTGCTTGGGCTGCTAATTGCCCAATGAGCTTTTGCCCCCGCTCATCTTTTAGATTGACAGAAAAACTCTGCTTACCTTTATTAACAGATAAAAAATAGGCACTTTCCCCACCAACAAACGGAGGCCCCCAGGTACGAGTGTCGTCACCGTGAAGCGGCTCGAGCTTCCAGACACTTGCTCCCAAATCAGCAAAGAGTTGGGTGCAGTAAGGTCCTGCTAAAACTCGGGACATATCCAGAATAGTAAGGTCACTTAGGGGCATATCACATTTTATGCTTTTAAAGCGTAGGAAAGAAGGAAAAACACTTACACAGATTTATCTCGCAGAGTTCTTATGATAAGGTTATGAGCAGTGAAAACCTATTCGTTTGATGTCTGCATTATTGGAGCAGGAATTGTTGGACTGGCAACCGCACTGGCGCTAAGTCAAAAACATCCGAGCTTGAAAATTGCCATTATTGATAAAGAAAAACAAGTTGCTAGCCATCAAACTGGGCATAACAGTGGGGTCGTGCATGCTGGCATTTATTACAAGCCAGGTTCCCTAAAGGCTAAGCTTTGCACTGAAGGCGTTAGTAAAATGCAAGCGTTTTGTAAAGCGCATTCTTTGCCTTATGAGCGTTGTGGCAAAGTGATTGTAGCAACGAATGAGCAAGAACTTCCTGCCCTAGATAAACTCTTTGACCGCGGTAGCCAAAACGGAGTTCCAGGTATTCGGCGTATCGATCAGGCAGAGTTAAGAACCATTGAGCCTAATGCTGCTGGTATCGCTGCGATACACTCTCCTAATACAGCGATTGTCAATTATCGCCTAATCTCAGAAGCTATGGCTGAAGATTTACGATCACGAAAAGTTACTTTTTTGCTGGGTCAAGCTTTAACCGCTGTTGAAGAAAAAGAAGTCGGGCTCGAGCTAGTCACGACCGAAGGTCGCTGGCAAACTGGCTTTTTGATCAACTGTGCCGGCCTTTACTCGGACAAGGTTTTAGAAATGATGGGTATGCAAGCTCAAGTTAAAATCATTCCATTTCGGGGTGAATACTATTTGCTTAAGCCCGAAAAACGGGATTTGGTTAAAGGTCTTATCTACCCAGTTCCTGACCCAGCTTTTCCCTTTTTGGGAGTGCATTTAACCAAAATGGTTTCAGGTGATGTTGAAGCCGGTCCCAATGCGGTTTTGGCATTTGCACGTGAGGGTTACAGAATGTTTGACTTAAACCCAAAAGAGCTGCTCGAGACCTTGCGCTACCCCGGGCTTTGGGAGATTGGCAAAAAATACTGGAAAGTTGGTTTCTACGAGTATTACCGTTCCTTTTTAAAGTCGGCTTTTGTAGCTTCCTTGCGTAAACTCATGCCCATTTTAACTTATGAAGATGTCGTGCGAGCAGGTGCAGGTGTGCGTGCTCAGGCGGTTGCCAAAGATGGTAGCTTGCTAGATGATTTCGTTATTCAAAGTAGCGAAAAAAGCATGCATGTCCTTAATGCGCCATCGCCTGCGGCAACGGCTTCTCTTGCGATTGGTGAGAGTATTGCAGCGCAGTGTTTTTAGCGCTTTATTGCAAATGGTAGGACGCTTTGCCCCAAGATTTAGCTGAGTGGTTTTTACTCGCTAAACAGGTTTGAAAGATAGTTCTCCTGTATGGTAGCGGAGGACTATAGCTTGATCATACCAGCGGTTAAAGACTGTTTCTTGTAAGAACTTAGTCATAGGCTAGCCTTTAAACTACCTTAGCGAACCTGGCACAGCCAGGAGTTAAGGTTGATGATGTTTGTAGAAGGCGACAATATAATACTGGTTGCCGATCTTGATAGCTCGGTTATTAGGTCTGTGCAAGCATTGTGCAATGATGATGCGACCCTTGCTTATTTTCAAGATGGCAAAGAGGTTGCCCAGTTTCTTAAAGGCCATAGTCCCAAATTAGTAGTTGTATCCGAGGAATTACCGCATTTATCAGGTAAACAGCTGATTAACGGCATGCGCTATACCAAGCATTTAAAAGATGTTCCTGCTATTTTGGTTAGTCAAAAGACGGGTCAGTCATTTAAAGATGCCACCAAGGTTTTGACCAGTTCTTCGCTCGAGCAGCTAAGGCCCCTGCTTCAATCTGTTTTGCAGCTAAGTCCAAAACCAGCCATCCAAGCTTTACCTGAAGCAAAGAAGCCTAAGCATATTTTTTTGGTGGAGGACAGCCAGACAGTATCTACTTTATTGCAACATATTTTTAGCAAAGAAGGTTTTACCGTTACCAAAGCAGATAACATTGATATGGCAAAAAAGATAATTCAAAAGCAGCTTCATTTGTTTGATTTGGCGATTTTGGATGTCAACTTGCCAGATGGAACAGGGTTTGATTTGCTCGAGCTTATCCGCGTTAAATCTCAGCTTCCTACCGTGATTTTATCATCGATTCAGAGCACTGAAAACATTGATAAAAGCTATGCATTAGGAGCGCAAGATTTTATTCCAAAACCTTTTAATCCAAGAGATTTACTTAAGCGCTTAAAATCCTATCTGGATTAAAAAATGGCTTTCAAGGAGCTCAAAGGGCTTACGTAGCCCTGAGTCATAGACCTTGATTATGATGATTCTAGATCATAGAAGTGTAACATTTAGATCCTTTTAAAATCATTGGATGTCTACGGTCTAATATTCGTTTGTGTGGATTCCAGCTTTTTCTGGTAATGAATAAAGAAAATGCATTGCCAATGAAACACCTGAGTTTCAATGCCAACCTTTGGATTTATTATCGTAGGTTTAACTTTGGTAGCAGCCTTTAAGATATGTGGTCAAGCAAAATAGCTAGACAAGCTAAGTCAAATCCATTTGCCCATTTAGGGCTCGAGCGCAGATTAAAGCGCCAAATTTGAACGTGAACCTTACCCTTGTTTGTCCGTCTAAAACGGTGATATGATGAGCCTTGCTGAGAAATGTGAAAACAGGCACAAGCTCACAAGCTGATTTGTTTGTTATCACATCTAGGCATTTGCAGGGCTACTTGTTTGAAGATGGGGTAGTCAATAAGGTAAATTCGCTCCAGCAGCCATCAAGTCTGACTGGTTGTATTTATTTGCGGGTGTCTAATTTAGAAAGGAGCACAGCCCTTTGTATCAAGCAATTTTTTATATGTTCTTGGCGGCAGGATTTATTGGTGTAGCTGCTCTAGCTGTAGGCGCTATTTTGGGGCCCAAAAAAGCTACAGAAACCAAATTGGCCGCTTATGAATCGGGTGTTCCCGCATCTGGCACAGCCAGAGAACGCTTCCCGGTTCATTTTTATTTGGTAGCTATGCTCTTTATTATTTTTGATATAGAGACAGCTTTTTTCTATCCGTTAGCCGTAAATTTTAAGGCTGCCCCTGCATTCTTATTCGTAAATGCCATTATTTTCATTTTGGTGCTGGCTGTCGGCTACCTCTATATCTTAAAGAAAGGGGTGCTGAACTGGAAGTAGTAGGATTGGCTCTGGCTAATACCTAAGACTTTCATAAGTTTATGGCTTTAACTGATTTATTTACCAAAGATGTACAAGAACTCGAGAACGAAGGCATTTTATTCTCGAGCCTAGAAAAACTGGTGGCCTGGGGCAGAAGCAATAGCCTCTGGCCTGCGACTTTTGGCCTGGCTTGTTGTGCTATTGAGATGATGCAGTCAACCAATAGCCGTAATGACCTCGCCCGATTTGGTAGCGAGGTTTTTCGTGCTAGCCCCAGACAATCAGATGTGATGATTGTGGCAGGTCGCCTGAGTAAAAAAATGGCGCCGATTATGCGCCGTGTTTATGACCAGATGCCTGACCCCAAGTGGGTCATTTCCATGGGTGCTTGTGCCAGTTCTGGTGGCATGTTTAACAACTACGCCATTGTGCAAAACGTTGATTCGGTAGTACCCGTTGATATATATGTGCCGGGTTGCCCGCCACGCCCAGAAGCGCTTGTTTATGCCGTTATGCAGCTTCAGAAAAAAGTGCGCGGTGACGCCTTTGACGAGCGTGGCATAGAGCTGCCTATGGTGGAAGGCTGGTCACGATGAGTCTGGTTGAACGGGTGGTTGAAAGTTTAAAAGCCAAGGGTGGCAAACCTGGCGAATTTAAATCAATGGTCAGTGTGACAGTTGAAAAAGCAAGTTTACTTGAAGCCGTCGAGACGGCCAAAGATGCAGGTTTTGTCATGATTAGTGATGTCTTTGGCATTGATTATCTTGACTATCCCGGTCATCAAGGCAAGCGTTTTACCGTGGCTTATAACCTTTACAGCATTGAAGCTAATGAGCGTTTGTTTATCAGGGTCAATCTTGATGATGGTGAAACGCTGCCAACGATCCATGCACTTTGGAAAGGCTCGAGCTTTATGGAGCGCGAAGTCTATGACATGTTTGGCATCGTTTTTGACGGTCATCCAGACCTGCGTAAACTTATTACCCCGGAAGATTTAGATGGTCATCCACACCGCAAAGACTTTCCTATTGGGGAAACGCCAACCCTTTTTGGTGATGGTCGCTTTCTCGACCCTGCTGCGTTTCGCGCAGGTATGAAAGGCGAGTCACAGGGCTTAACGGGTTGGAAAGGTGGCGCGCGTAAAGGTGTTAGCAGTGACGCTAAAGGAGGGAAAGCATGAGCCTGAAAACTGCCAATGTCACAGAAGCCAAAGCCCAGCCTCATGGTGAATTTGAAACCAAGCATATGCGTGTCAATGTGGGTCCACAGCACCCAAGTACGCACGGGGTTTTGCGCCTGGTAGTCGACATGGACGGCGAACGCATTGCCAATATCATTCCGCAAATTGGCTACTTGCATACTGGGTTTGAAAAAACCATGGAAAACCGTACCTATCAGCAAGGGGTAACTTACTCAAACCGCATGGATTATCTACACGGTTTTGGGCATGACCTTGCTTATGTTTTGGGTGTTGAAAAGCTGATTGATGCCAAAGTGCCCATGCGTGCTCAGCGTATTCGCGTTATTTTGAACGAGCTAAACCGCATTGCTAGCCACTTGGTTTTCTTTGGTACAGGCATTCTTGATATGGGCGCTCTCACCTTATTTTTCTACACCATGCGCGAACGCGAAAAAATCTTAGATATTTTTGAGATGGTTTGCGGTGTGCGTATGAACTACGGATACTTCCGTGTAGGTGGCTTATCTAAAGATGTGCCTGAAGGATTTGAAGAGGCCGTTCGTGCCTTTATTAAAGACTTTCCGCCGATGGTTCAGCAATATGCCAACCTATTCGCCAAAAACCCCATCTTTTTAGATCGTACCCAAGGTATTGGCATTATGACGGAAGAGAATGCGCTTAATTATGGACTAACGGGGCCAAGCCTAAGAGCAAGCGGTATTGCACTTGACCACCGTAAGGCTAATCCTTATAGCCGTTATGAAGACTATAAATTTGATGTACCTACCAGTACCGATGGTGATGTGCACGCTCGCTTTATGGTGCGTTTTGAGGAAATGACCCAGAGCTTAAACATTGTTGAGCAAGCGCTAAGTATGCTCGAGCCTGGTGAGGTCAAAGACCCTGATCGCCGTATTAGTTTGCCGCCACGCAGTGAACTTGAAAACAGCATGGAAGCAGTGATTTTTCACTTTAAACTGGTGACCGAAGGTTTCCATCCACCGCGCGGCGAAGTCTATGTGCCAACCGAAAGTGCGCGTGGTGAGCTTGGCTATTACATCGTGAGTGATGGTG
>JAHEBB010000084.1 GCA_024642575.1 Trueperaceae bacterium
GTGCAGCGTTTTCCTAAAACCATCGCCGAATTACGTCATACGATTTTCCCGAATTTACAATCTTTTTTTACCTTGACTATGGGTGCGCTTGTTACAGCACTGACCTTTGTTCTCTTTTTTGAACCTACCAATATTGCTCCTGGTGGTATTTCTGGTTTGGTACTGGTAACCACTCATTTTTTACCTCTACCTGAAGGCGTTACTTTTTTTATGTTCAATATTCCCCTTCTTATTTTGGGTTTTTTTAATCTTGGCCGCTTTCGTTTTTTAATCCGAACTGCCTATGTCGTTTTGGTTAGTAATACGATGGTTGATTTGTTTGATGTTTACTTACCCGATGCGGGTTTAAGTGCTGATGTTTTGCTCAATACGTTATATGGGGGAGTAGGTTCTGGGATTGGTTTTGGTCTGGTTTTGCGAGCGGGTGGTAACTCGGGGGGAACAGGTGTTTTAAGTAGAGTGATTCAACTTAGAACCAGTTTGCCCTTGAGTCAGATTTATCTTTTTACGGATGGTTTTGTGATTTTAGCGATAGGGCTTGTGTTTGGCTGGGAAAATGCCCTTTACTCTATGTTGGCACTCTTTATTTCTGGAATAGCAACTGATTATATTTTAGAAGGCCCGAATGTATTAAGGATGGTTTTTATCGTGACAGAAAACCCTGAGCCTATTGCTAAGGTTATTCGTGAAAGACTCTATGTTGGTATAACGCGCTGGGAAGGTCAGGGAACTTATAGTCAAAGGGAAAAATCCATTCTTTTATGTACCGTGCCCAGGAGTGATACCGAAACGGTTAAGGCATTGGTGCTCGAGCAAGACCCAACTGCTTTTATGGTTGTGGGGCAAGCAGGCAGCCGAAGCGGTGGCCTCTTAAAACAAAAAGAGCTGTTAGAAAGGGCTAAAGATGCTTAATTATTCGCGTCATTGTAAAGATTGCTCTGTAAGATGAGCAAATCCAATGAATTAGGCTAATCATCTCGTTCTGTACCGTTAGGAAATACGCAATCAAGAGCTCAATGTAATCCGCTTGTAACTTAAAAGGGCTTAACTAAGTAGCGTTATGACGCTCTTAAAGCGTGCTTTTATCCTAATTTTACTAAGCTTTGGCTTAGTAATTGCCTTTATAAATCTTCCTGCGAAGGTTTTTCGAGCAAGCCCAAGAGGAAATGCAACCACATCTGAAGCCATTATCATTATGGGGTTTGGGTTTGAGCGAAATAGTATGGCCGAGATGATAGCAGGGCCATCCAACCAGTTTTTACTTGACTGGGCGCTTAAAACTTATCCTGATATAAAGCTCATGTTTGTTCAAGAAGCTGTTTGGCGCGTTTACTGTAAATCAGAGCAAAAAGACTGCTGGCTAGGCGATGTGCGTTTAAGACGCATAGATAAACATGATGACAACCTAGATTTACACACCATGGACATTGCTGTTTGTAGCCTAGAACGTATGCGCATGTTCGGAGTGTCAAAGGCGCTTTTAATTGCCCATGACATGCAGCTTTGGCGTACCCAGGATAGCTTTGAACGAGCAAAACGAAAGCTTTGCCCGAGCTGCGAGTTTGCCGTTGCACCCGTACCTGATACGCCTTATCCAAATAAATCTGAGCAGTGGCGTAACCGCTATGAATGGACCTATAAACTGGTCGATACCTTGGCGAGGTTGCGCTATCATCCGCTTATTTATAGAGCTATTCTGCAGACCTGCCCAGCCCCTATGCCTCCAGGAGAATAGAGCCTAGCTGAGTAGGGTTTGCAGCGCGGTTTGTTTGGCAGGCTCGAGCGTGTCAAATTCATGTCTGATTTGTAAAATGCCAAGGGTAAAGCCACTTGCTTCTAAGTCTAGGCGCTTTAGTAAACCACTCTCAACCTCGAAATCAACATAATTACGAACAGAGACCCCAACACCTAAACCTTGCATAACTACGGTTTTGACGGCGAGCGGGCTACTCACTTCGATAAGCTTTTTTGGTTTAAACTGAATGCGCTCGAGATAGCGCATAAAACGGTAATGCACGACTGAAAGCGAAGTCGGTACAATCAAGGTTTCTGCTGCGATTTCCCTAAGTGAAATCATGGTTTCTTGAGCTAAAGAATGATTCGTGGGTAAAAGCAAGCAAATGCTATCTTCGCCAATACGTTGACTGATAAGCGGTAAAGGAGGCAGTTCGGCAGGCTCGAGCACCAGAGCTGCGTCGAGTTGCCTTTGCAAAACTTGCTCAACCAGATGGCTACCGTAGCCTTCGATAAGATCAAGACTGAAGGTTTTGTAACGTTGCTTAAGCTTTTCAGCCCGTTCCAATAGCGTCAGAGTATGACTTGTCACCAGACTATGACTAAGACCAATTTTAAGATTTAAGGGTTGCAGTTTTTGATAATTGCCAACAAATTGCTTAGCCTGACTTAGCGTTTGGGCGACAGCACAGGCATGGGGTTGCAGGGCTTCACCTGCTGCGGTAAGTTCTATACCCGAAGGGGTTCGTTCAAAAAGTTTTTCACCCATAGAGTTTTGCAGGGCCGCCAGTTGTCTGCTAATGGCAGGTTGGCTCGAGCCTAAAGCTTCGGCTGCCTTGGATAGACTTTTTAATTTTGCTGTTAAACAAAAAGCTTGTAATTGCTCTGCGGTCATTAAACGCCTTCTTTAAATCACTAGTTATAACTAATTAGCATAACTTGTATAGCATTATAACATTTGATTATTTGGCATTTACTTTCTATAGTGGCATAAACCTTACAGCATCGTGTGTCTAAACACTGCTTTTAGCTAATTTATCAGGAGGTAAATTTATGGATGTTCTAGACGCATCCTCGCAGGCTCAGCGCCCGCCTTTGCAAGAACGCTTGCAGGAAGCGCAAACCGAACTTATCTTACACCGATTACTAGATAGGCTTGATGGCATTGAGCGCTCCCTAGAACAACTCGCTAATCTTAATCAAGAAGCGCCTGCGTTTGCGGCCACGCTAGCTGATAGCGTTGATGGTATGGTGCAAAAGCTCCATGATCAAGGCATCAATGTCAATGAACGCTTAGTCAATAGTTTGACCTTACTAGAAAAATTAAGCTCGACTGAAAGCACAACAGTCTTAAATCAGGTGCTTAGTCGTATGGATAGGCTCGAGCAAGCTTTAAACCTTGCCGATAGTCTTCCCAATACGTTAGCTGCCATGGGTGACACTGCCGATGATCTTATCGGGCGTATGCAGCGCCAAGGCATAAATATCAATGAAAGAGCCTCCGCAAGCCTTGGCTTGCTAGAGAAACTTACCGAACCTAAAACACTTGCTTCGTTGGCTCAGCTAGTGAGCAAAGTTGATAGCTTAAGCCCGATGATAGCTTTGGCAGAGCAAGCTCCTGCCTTGGCTTCAATTGCTATGGATAGTTTAGACGGAATGGTGGAAAAGGCCCAAAGGGCTGGTCTAGATATAAATGGCACGCTTAATGCCCTGATGCAGTTCGCTGCTAAATTTGGGCCTGAACAGATTAACGTGCTTTCTGCCCTGATAAGCCCCTCGAGCCTTGAGCAAATTTCAGCTATGGCAGATGCGCTGGAATCAAGTAGTCATCAACCCATTAAAGAACTAGGGCCTTTGGCGATGTTTTCTGAAATGCGAGATCCAGATGTAAAAAGAGCGCTCGGTTTCTTCTTGGCATTTGCCAAGCAATTTGGGCAGAACCTAAAAAAATAATTTAGTTATAAAGTGCAAGCTTAGTCATTAAATCTATAGGGAAATGTGAAAGATAAGGAGTCAAGATGAAAGATCATTATCAGGTTATTGTGGTAGGTGGGGGTTCGGGCGGCTTAACGGTAGCAGCGCATTTTCGTAATAGCCCCAATCCACCCGAAATCGCTATTATTGAACCCTCAGAAAAACATTATTATCAGCCCCTCTGGACGCTAATTGGCGCAGGTGTTTTTCCAAAAGAAGAATCTGAACGAAATGAAGCCGACTTTATACCTGAAGGTGCAGAGTGGATCAAGGATGCAGTTGCCACCTTTGACCCAGCCAAGAACAAGCTTACAACCAAAGCCGGCAAAGAACTAAGCTATGACTATTTGGTTGTTTCAGCAGGTATACAAATAGACTGGGACGCTATTCCAGGTTTAAAAGAATCCGTGGGTAAGCCTGGGACTGGGGTTGTCAGTAACTATTCTTTTGATACGGTAAGTGCTACCTGGGAAACAATTCGCAATTTTAAAGGTGGAGTTGCTCTTTTTACCGAACCATCTACCGCTGTCAAATGCGGGGGTGCGCCGCAAAAAATCATGTATCTTGCCGATGATGCTTTTAGAAAACAAGGGGTTAGGGAAAAAACCAAGATTCACTTCTGTAGCCCTAAATCCTCCATTTTCGCGGTTAAAAAATATGCGGATGCTCTGGATAAAGTGATTGCTCGTAAAGGGATTGAACCCAAGTGGGATCATAATCTAAAAGCCCTCAACCCTGACAAAAAAGAAGCGGTTTTTGTCCATAAAGGCGCAGATGTAACCCTTAACTACGACATGATTCATGTCACACCTCCGCAAAGCTCCCCAAACTTTATTAAGCAAAGCCCTTTAGCCAATAAAGATGGCTGGGTCGATGTTGATAAAGACACCTTGCAGCACAATAAATTTCCCAATGTCTTTGCTCTAGGTGATAACAGTAGTTTGCCAACTTCAAAAACTGGGGCTGCAATTCGTAAGCAAGCGCCAACGGTTGTCGCCAATCTGCTCTCAGCCATTGCAGGTAAACCTCTTGCTTCTCACTATGATGGCTATACCTCTTGCCCTTTGGTTACAGGTTATGGCAGCCTGATTTTGGCGGAGTTTGACTATGATAAAAATCCGCAGGAAACGTTCCCCTTTGATCAGAGCAAAGAGCGGTACAGCATGTATATGCTAAAAGCTCACGGTCTACCAAACCTATACTGGCACGGTATGTTACGCGGTAGAGCGTAAGAAAGTTAAGCAGCAAAAAGCGCTTAGGTTAAAATTTAAGCGCTTTTTCTTTTTATAGGGCTAACCTATCAAGCTTATTTGCCCTCTCTAAGTTGACCTTTTTAAAGAGTGTACTCGTTTAAAGAGGTGTACTCGCAGAACTATTGCCCTTAACCCAGGTTTTGCTTTTAGGGTTGACTTCGTATTTCCAGACGGGAAGTAAGTCTTTGGCGCGGTCAATACCTGTTTGGCAAGCGAGCAGCGCGTCCTTACGGTGTTTGGAAGATGCAACAATAGCAATGCTGGCTTCACCAGGGGCAAGGCGACCCAAGCGGTGGGCTAGCACCAAGTGACCAAGCTCGAGCCTAGCCCTTAACTCATCAGCCATAACCTGCATCTGGGTTTTAATCATAGCTTCGTAGCCTTCATAATCAATATAGAGAACATCTTCCCCTAAGTTGGGGGAGCGAACCGTGCCTACAAAACTGGCAACCGCACCATAAGCTGGGTCGGTGACTTCGGTCATATAGCCAGTAATGTCTAAGACCTCAGAACTAACCACAAAAATATTTTTAGGTTCTGGCATCTAGCCACCCGAAACAGGGGGAAAAAAGGCCACGGTGTCACCTTCACTAAGTAAAGTATCTGGGTGAACATAGTGCTCATTGATGGCACAAAGAGCACCCCTAAGCTCGAGCCCAACATGCTCATTTTCAAGCTGATTGGCTAAGGCTCTGGCACTCACAGGAGAATCTAAAGAAAGGTGCAATTCGCGTGTATTGGCTGCTTCACGCAAGCTGGCAAAGAAAAGTACTTGAACCGTCATGCTTAAAGTTTAGCGGTTTATAAATCAAGCTATGGTAATACTTAATCTTAAGAGTTTGATAACAGCTTTTTGAGGAACTGGCTTGGCTATCAATCCATATCAGGAAACACCTGGGGGGCGAAACCGCCGAATAATGGTGCGGATGATGCTCAGCAACACGCCAAAAACTAAAGTTCCTATTCCCCACCATCTAATTGTGGCAGCAATGCCTGCCTGACGATTATAATTTGCTGCCATCTCAGGCGTTGGATCTTGGTAGGGAATACCTGCAAACATTACGTCATAGATGAAGCCCGCAACTAGGAGTAGCAAACCTGTTGCAATTAATAGGGCTGGCCAGAATCTTCTCATTGCCTGCAAGGCTGCTTAATGAGCTTAACGTCTGTTAGGCTAAGGTTTCTTTTAGGAAGTGAACGGTTTTGTCCCAGGCAAGTTTGGCAATTTCTGGGTGATGGTTTTTAGAGGTGTTGTTATAGAAGGCATGATTTGCACCTTCATAAATATTCATTTCCACATCTTTACCTAAACCCTTAAGGCGCGCTTCAAAAGCCCTTACATTTTCTGCCTTGATACCCTGATCAAGCTCGCCGTAGTGACCTTGAATTTTTGCTGTCATAGCTGCCCAGTCAAGTTCTTCAAGCTGGCGGGGAAGACCATAAAAAGGTGCTGCTGCTTTTATAACATCTGGCCTTTGAGCTGCCAGCGTTAAAGCCAAGCCTCCACCAAGGCAAAAACCAACAACGCCTAAAGCATCTGTAGGGGTTTGAGCTTTCAAATAATTAACTGCGCCGCTCATGTCTTTGGCAGCCTGAGACATTTCTAGATTCATCGCTAATCTTTTGGCATCATCAGGTGCAGAAGCGACCTGACCATGATAAAGATCAGGTGCTAGAGCAACAAAACCTTCGGCTGCAAATTGGTCGGCAATGGCTTTAATATTGTCATTAAGCCCCCACCATTCCTGTATGACGATGACACCTGACCCCTTATTCCCTGCGCCTGTAAAGTAACCCGAGGCTTCGTGACCATTACTTGGAAAGCTGACAATTTCTCCCATGTGTTTCTCCCTTAAGGTATTAGGTTTTAGATACTAGGTTCAAGATACTGAGTAGTTTAACCTGATTTGGCTCGAGTCCCATCATTACTCTAGGTAAAATAAAAAGCGTACAGTTCAATCTCCAGATAAACGAAAAATAATTACGAAGACACCTTAGCATCTTCGTAACCTTGTTCCTAATTTTATGATTCTGGCAAATCCAAATAAGCCTAACTTGATGTATCAGTTTCTGAATTTGAAATCAAATCTCGTTTTTTTGCTTCGCTTTTCAAGGTTTCTTTAGCGTCATCAAAGGCTTTTTGCGAAACGGCTTTGGTTTCTTCAACTAAGCTTCTCACTGACTTACCAATACCTTCTGTTGATAGGTTTCGGTCTTTTAACTCCTCTTGCAAGCTGCTGGCTGCCTGATGAATGGTTTCTTTAGCGACCTCAACCACGTCATGTACTTTGGTTTTGGCTTGGTCAATGACGGCATTTCTCGATTCACCTAGAACTTCATTTTCATAGCTTGTTTTTGGTACAAGGAGACCAAGTACAGCGCCTGTTACCAAGCTCACACCACCAACCAGCAGGGGTTGCTCATCTAGCCAGCGAGTTAGCTTTGTGCTGCTTTTAGGGCTTGTCTCAATAGACTTCTCTAAAACGTTTGATGCAGACTGAGGGGCCTTAACTGAGAAAGCTTGGCCTGAAGGAGTGGTTGAAGGTTTGGCGGCATTGGCTGAAGTGTCATCTTGTGAGGTTTTTGATGAAGCCACGATGCCACCAGCAACAACCAAACCTATCCCAAGACCCATAAGAGCACCTGCCCAAGGGCTTTTCTTGACGTTTTCTGCCAGGCTCGAGCTAAGCTGTTGTGCTTGAGCCCCTACCGAATTGGTTAACTGATGAACGGTTTCTACGACAACGTCTTGCGCCTCAGTTAGACCTTCTTGAATCTGTTCTTTAAGGGCAGTTGGACTTAGGCGGCTACTAAGCTCATCTACATCTCGTTGAATCTTGTCTTTGGCATTTTCAAGTCTTGTTTCAATAAGGGCAGGGTTACTGCTGTTTAAGTGTTGGTTTGTTGCAGTTCTATTTGCCAGGTCTGTGGTACTGCGGTTATCCATCATTTGCTAAGTTCTCCTTTACAAAAAAAGCTTCTTGTCTTAAGCTCTCGAGCGTACGTTTGGGTTTTAAATCAAGGGTCTTAAGGTCTCTTGTATTAGCTCTCAAAGTTATAAAGCCAACTAAGCTTAAAATCAGCCCAATGACAAGGGAAGCTAGCCAGGTGGGTAGCCAAACAGCCAGTCCTAAAATAGCAGCAGCCACAAGTGCCAAAATGCCGATGAATATAATGGCGCTACCCATAACAAGAGCTATAACATCATCGCGAATATGGGTCCATTTTTCAGAAAGCTCCGTTTGAGCTAGCTTAATTTCCTGTTTAACAAGCTCACCGACATTGTTCATTAGACTCGAAATGAGCTCAGATATAGGTCGTTTATCATCCATGATGCCTCCTTATCTTTGAGCCTTATTTTTTAGCTGTGGTGCTGGTTAAAAAGCGGCTTGTGGCTAAACCCAAAATGAAGGCACCTGCAAGAAAAAAGGCGGGTTGCCTGCGGCCTAAATTTGCTAGGTCATGGGTCATTTCTGAAATGTCTTTTGCTTCCAGATACTCTGCCATACCTTTAATATTTTTGCTTACATGACCACTATAAGTACTAAGCTGACTGAGTTCTTCGGCTTCAAAGTGGTTTTGGGTTTTATCAAATGCTGTAGCAAAATGATTAACCTGGCTAGCCACTTGACCTTTAAGTTCATGCAAGATACCTTTTGACTGCTCTTTGGCTTTTTGGGTAGCGTTGCTTGTTTCTTTTACTAAGCTGTCTTTTGCCTCGAGCCCAACAGTCTTAACCTCATCAGCTACCGTCTTGACATTATCCCCAAAGGTTTTTAAAGAATCTTTTAGCGTATCGGTTGTATTTTCTACAAACTGGCTTGCTTTTTCTTTTAAGGTTTCACTACCATACTCATTCATTTTGTTCTCCCTTTTTCTTAAGTACGTTTTGTTGTTTTATAAATTACGCCAATTTGATTGCACTCCCAAGACCTGTCTGTACTACCCAGAAGTGACTTTTCTTTCTCCTACTAAGTACGCGAATAACCCTTAGCCCTAAAAAGAGAGGCTTTTGACTCAGGGATGTGCCTCATTTAAACTGGCTTTAGCCAAGTTTTTTTGGATTTCCAAGTAGGATAAATCAATTGTTTAGATAAGTTGAGAAAGGATAGAAGATGAGTAGATTTGAAGGTGTCTATACCATTATGCCGACACCGTTTAAAGAAGATGGCAAGCTAGACACAGCAAGCCTGGAGCGCCTAAGCAAGTTTCTGCTTGACTTAGGGGTTGATGGTTTGGTGGTTCTTGGCGTTATGGGTGAAGCACCCAAACTGTCACAAAAAGAACAAGATGAAGTCATTCGCGTAACGGTAGCGGCTGCTGGAAATAAACCTGTTTTTGCGGGTAGCGGGGCCGAAGGTACAGATTTAGCTGTTGAAAAAAGTTTGAATGCTTTATCCCTTGGTGCGGCAGGTTTACTGGTTGCCCCACCTCCTGTACAAAATGATGCGGTTATCTTTGAATACTATCGCCGTATTAATGAAGCTATTGATAAGCCAATTATCTTGCATGATTACCCTGCGGCAACAGGTATTAAAATGAGCCCTCAGCTTGTGGCTAAACTTTATAGTGACCTAAATAACGTCAAAGTCATCAAACTAGAAGAAACTCCCAGCATCCCAAAAATAAGCGCACTTCGCAACCTGAACTGTGACATCAGTATTGTCGGCGGTCTTGGAGGAATGTTCTTTTATGAAGAGTTGGAGCGTGGTGCCAATGGCATGATGACAGGCTTTTCCTACCCTGAAATCTTAGTGGCAATTTATAAAGCTTACAGCTCAGGTAACAAAAAGGAGGCCGCTCGCATTTTCTACGAAGCTTCCCCCTTACTGCGCTATGAGTTTCAACCCGTGATTGGTCTAGCTCTAAGAAAAGAAATTTATAAGCAGCGAGGTGCAATTAACTGTGCGCTCGTGCGTCATCCAGGTACACAAATTGATGAACATTTAAAACAAGAACTGGCTGATATTTTGGCGTATACAAAATTAGAAAAGGTGAAAGCATGAATTTGGGTTTAGAGAACAAGCGCGCACTGGTTTTGGCGGCTAGCAGTGGGCTTGGTTTTGCCTGTGCCGAAGCTTTGTCAAACGAAGGCGCAAACCTGGCTATTTGTAGCCGCGAGCAATCAAGAGCTGATGGGGCAGCCAAAAAAATAGGCGAGACAAGTGGAAAAAAGGTTTTTGCCTTTGAAACCAATGTTGCAAATGACGCCAGCTTAAAAGCGCTTTTTGACAACGCCATCCGAGCATTGGGTGGGCTAGATATTTTGATTTGTAATGCTGGTGGCCCTCCTCCAGGAGGATTTTCAGCCCTAGAAGAAGACAAGTGGGATTATGCCTATCAGCTCACTTTGCAAAGTGTGGTGCGCAGTGTACGCTACGCTTTGCCTCATCTAAAACAAAGTGGCGGGGGTTCGATTTTGGTGATTGGTAGCTCGAGCATGAAACAGCCCATCCCTAACCTGATGCTTTCCAATGTCTTTAGACCTGCCATTCAGGGTTTATGTAAAACCTTATCAGCCGAACTCGCAGCTGATAATATTCGTGTCAACTGTATTGCCCCAGGTCGGGTTGAAACCGAGCGCATCAATCAACTTGATGAAGCGTCTGCGCAAAAACAAAACCTGAGCCTAGAAGAAGTCAAAAAGCGCTCTCTAGCAACCATACCTATGGGCAGAATAGGTCAGCCCGAAGAGTTTGGCAAGGTAGCTGCTTTTCTTTGCTCTGAGGCAGCTTCTTATATGACGGGTTCTACCCTTTATGTAGATGGGGGTGCTGTTAGAGCCCTTTAAGCTATTTGTTGAAGTAGACCCTGACGATTTAGTCCTTGCTGACGTAAACTAGAGTGGTGAGGCGATTTATTGCTCAGGGCACCAATGAAGGGTTTAACTGTTCTCATTGTGGCAAACAGGTTTTAGCGCTTGCCAATGGGAGTTACCGAAACCACTGCCCTTACTGTCTTTATTCGCTGCATGTCGATATCAATCCAGGGGATAGAGCCAGTGATTGTCAGGGTAGTTTAAAGCCTATAGCCGTGGAGCACTCGGGTAAAAAAGGTTGGGTGATTATTCATAGGTGTGAACGTTGCGGAGAAATTCGCCGTAACAAAGCTGCGCTTGATGATCCTAATCTACCTGATGATTTTGAGCTGATTATTCAGCTATCACAAAACCAGTCTATAGCAGGCTAATTTTAAGAAGCTACATTCTCATTTGTAAATAAATTGTCTGGTACATCATTTCTTAAAACGAATTTGTGGCTGACCAGATGATACCTGCTATAGCAGCTAATAAGCTGATAGACTTTAAGCAAACACGAAGGCAAATGTAAATAACAGGCGGTTCATCATGACACGGTTTTTAACAGCAGAGTATCTTTTTATAAACGGCACTATTCTTACTATGAATCCAGACGTTCCAAATGCAGAAGCGGTTTTAACCAGGGGCGATCACATCGTTTTTGTTGGCTCTGAGTCTGAGGCTAGGGGGTATAGCTCGAGCGCTACCCAAGTCATAGATTTGCAAGGTCAGTGTCTTATGCCAGGTTTTCATGATAGCCATGTGCACTTAAGCCATCATGGTTTTGAATTATCTCAACTCAACCTATCAGAAGCCAAGACCAAAGAAGAGGGTTTAGCTTTGGTGGCGCAGGTTGCCAAAGAGACGCCTAAAGGTGACTGGATTTTGGGGGCAGGGTTTTTAATGGCACGTTGGGGTGTCTTAGAGCTAAGCAAAGAAGACCTAGATGAGGTTGCGCCTCATCACCCTGTTTTTCTGCGCTCGCAAGATCATCATAGTGCCTGGGTCAACTCCTTAGCCTTGGAGCGCTCAAACATAAGTGCTGCAACACCTCAGCCCGCCGATGGTGAAATTGTCAAAGATGCCCAAGGTGAAGCAACAGGTTTACTGCTCGAGCGTGCTATGCAGCTTATTGCTGATAGCGTGCCTGAAGCCAGTGATCAAGCTGTGACCAAAGCGGTTAGAGACGCCGCCGAACATTTTGCCAGCTTGGGTATAACAACCGTGCATCACATGACTTACGAGCCACCTCGCCATTGGCGTGAAATGGCTATACAGGCTAGTGCTGAGCATTATCCTGTTCGGGTTTGGGCCTGTATCCCTCAAGAAGACATTGAACATGCCGCTGCGATTGGCCTGGCAACAGGTCAAGGGGGTAAGCACTTTCAAATTGGGGGTGCCAAGTTCTTTGCCGATGGTGCTTTAGGTAGCTTGACCGCTCATATGAAAGAACCCTATGAAGGTACAACTGCGACAGGGGTCGAGGTTCATGGCCGCAAAGTTTTAAAAGAGCGTTTTCCTTTAGCCATAAAGGCAGGTTTGACCCCTGTGATTCACGCTATTGGTGACGCTGCTAACGAAGCTGTTCTGGATTCACTTGAGGAGACGCAAAGCCTCTGGCAGGCAAAAGGTATGCGCCCTCGTATTGAACATGCCCAGCACCTTGCGCAAAAAGATATTGCTCGTTTTGCCAAACTAGGTGTGATTGCCTCCATGCAGCCTATTCACTTCAGGTTTGATGCAGTGCGCACCGCTGAACTTTTGGGTGAGCGAATCAATACGACCCATGCCTGGCGTTCGTTAACGGACAGCGGCGCAATTTTGCCCTTAGGGTCAGATACACCTGTGGCAAGCCCAGATGTTATTCAAGGTCTAAAAGCAGCCACGACTCGTCAAGCAGAAAGTGGTCAGGTTTATGGTGCCAGCCAAGTTCTAACCATAGATGAAGCGCTTACTGGGTATACCAGATTGGCAGCTTATAGTATTCACTGGGAAAACCGTTCGGGTCAGTTAAAAGCTGGGTTTGATGCAGATATGGTCATTTTATCGCACAACCCGCTCGAGTCTTTAGAGGGATTGAAGCCGATTTCTACCCTAAAAGCGGGCCACTGGACCTTTGGAGCAAGGACTTAACCCCTATAAAGCTAAAAATAGCCCGTCTACAACAATTTTCTATATTAGGTTGAGGGCTGAGATTTCTATTTGCATAGGTTGCACAAGATTAATTCGCGTAGAAAGGCTAAAAAGATGTGAGAAATGCGCTGCTAAAGCGTTTCTCAGGGAGTATTGTAGTATCTTGGTTGGCGCTACTTTACGGGAGTATAGTCTTGAAAGACCATCACGATAGCTTTACTAAACTTATGCGAGTTAATTTATGTGCGGTATAGCAGGTTTCTGGCAAAAAGAGGCTGCATACGGGCAAATTGAAGCCATGCTTAATAGCATTCAGCATCGTGGTCCCGATGACCAAGGACAGTGGTTTAACGCTAACCGTCAGATTTGTCTCGGGCAGCAGCGCCTATCCATCATTGACCTAAGCTCAGGGGGGCATCAACCCATGCTCTCTGAAACAGGTCGCGTTGCCATTACCTTTAATGGTGAAATTTATAATTTTAAAGAACTTCGTCAGGAATTAGAAAAATCTGGCATAGATTTTCATACAGGTAGCGATACTGAAGTTTTGTTAAAAGGTTATCTCTACTGGGGCACCGAGGTCCTAGACCGACTTGTCGGTATGTTTGCCTTTGCCATCTGGGATGAAGATAAAGAGCAGCTCTTTTTAGCCCGTGACCGTGCAGGTGAAAAGCCGCTTTATTACGCGCAAAAGGGTGAGCAATTTGCCTTTGCTTCAGAAATTCAGGCCTTAACCAAATTAGCCTGGGTTGATACAGCTATTGACCACGAAGGTCTCTTAATGTATTTGCGCTTGCAAGCCATTCCTGCGCCTTATAGCATCTATCAAGGAGTTAAAAAACTAGCCCCTGCTCACGCCATGCTGGTAACGAAAAAAGGTTTAAAAACCTGGCGTTACTGGGACCCCATAAACTATCTCAAACAAAAACCTCTGGCTATTTCTGAAGCTGACGCGATAGAACAGCTCGAGCTTCTTTTAAAACAAGCCGTTAAAGGTCAAATGATTGCCGATGTGCCTTTGGGTGCTTTTTTATCAGGGGGCATTGACTCGAGCACGGTTGTAAGTTTTATGACCGAGTTAGCAAGTGGCGGCGTCAAGACTTTTACCATTGGTTTTCAGGAAGATTCGCAAGATGAATCTAAGCATGCTGGCAAAATTGCTGAGTTTTTGGGTACCGATCATACCTGTGAATATCTGACCCAGCAAGATTCCCTTAATCTCATTAACCGCATTCCTGAGATTTACGGCGAACCTTTTGGTGACCCATCGGCACTGCCGACTTATCTGGTTTCACAAGTGGCGCGTAAGCATGTAACTGTAAGTTTATCAGGCGATGGTGGCGATGAAGCCTTTGGCGGTTATGAGCGCTATGATCTTTTAGACCGTGCCGAACCCTGGATAAAAACACTGGCACCTTTTGGCGGGGCAATGCGCTCAGCCGAACGGTTCTTACCTAGAAAAGCTGCGCTTTTGGCCCCTTATGTAGGCAAAGATATCAGCAAGCTTTACCAACAATATGCAGGGCGATTTAATAACGAAGAGCTGATTGACCTGATGGGTTCTTACCTCGAGCCTAGCGAGTTTAGACGCTCTTGGGATCTGAAAGGTTTTTCCAGCCGTCGTCGCGCCATGATGACAGACATGCTTATTTATATGCCAGATGTGGTTTTGGCTAAGGTAGATAGAGCCGCTATGGCGGTTTCCTTGGAAAGCCGCGCGCCGCTATTAGATCACCGTATATTAGAGTTTGCACTCAGGTTACCCGAGCCACTTATAAAAGATAAATACATTCTTAAACAACTGCTTTATAAACGTATTCCAAGAGATATGCTCGAGCGCCCCAAACAGGGTTTTGGTGTGCCTTTACGCAAATGGATAAGTGATGACCTAAAAGATCTTCTGATAGACACAGTGACGCCAGAAACTTTAAAAAGCCTTGGTATTAGCAATACCAAAATGGTGACTGACTTAATTAGTGGTCAGCTTAAAGGACATGTTTTTAAGGAATACCAGCTCTGGACGCTTCTGGTTTTATGTATGTGGTACAAGGGGCAAAAAGCCTAGTTGGTCAAATCTTCAATTAAGAGAACATTACGCTAGCTTAGCCCAAATTATGTTAAAACTAAGAGCGTGGGCCAGGTTGATTTACATATGCATACCCGTCACTCTGATGGGCAGGCGACAGCAGAAGAACTTCTAAATGCGGCTAAAGAACATGGTTTAGAGGCCATTGCTATAACCGATCATGACACAACTGCAGGAAGCAAAGAAGCGCGTGAGCTAGCGCCTCAATATGGGGTAGAGCTTATTCCAGCTATAGAGCTTACTTGTTACTGGGAAGGTTACTCAGGGCATGGTGGCGGACCAGATATTGATCTTTTAGGCTATTTTATAGATTTGGATAGCCCACTCCTCACTGAAATTGAAGAGCGCCTACGTGAGCATGCGCGAGATAGGGCAAACACCTGCTGCGAAATTTTAAAGCGTCTGGGCTATGAAATTAGCCTTGATGATGTGCTTACCAGCAATGAGAACTATCCGGCGGTACTCGCCTTTTTAGATGCTTTTGTACGTTTGGATCTAGCTTCGGCAGAAGAGGCTGCACCCATTATTGAGCAAGCTTATTACAGCTCAGGACGCTCGAGACTCTCGATTCAAAATGCAATAAAACTTGTGCATGAGCTGGGCGGTGTGGCGGTACTGGCGCATCCTACGATTGTTCACCGAGATATGGACGGTGAGCCTTTAAGTGAGCGGGGCCTCATAGAGCTTAAGCAAGTTGGTTTGGATGGTATAGAAATTTACCATCACCGCTTGCGTTCTCAGCATCGGCAGTATTTTAGAATGTTAGCGCAAATGGCCAAACTGGCGATTTCAGGTGGCTCAGATGAGCACAGAAAACCAGGAAGGCTTCAGCGTTTTGCTTCGCAACCTGTTACGACCGAAATCCTTGAAGAATTACGCTCGAGGCGGCCTGTTAGCTAAAAAAGTATACTTTAATGAAATTTGCTTTTTCCCTTACAAAAGGGCGCTATGTTAAGTTTATGAGCTATGAAAGTCAGTGCGGAGTACTACAAGAA
>JAHEBB010000469.1 GCA_024642575.1 Trueperaceae bacterium
TCTTCTGTGTTTTTCATCAATCCACAGTTTTATTGACCTTTTGACCTTTTTCAACTAGCACATTTGGTTAGTAGTGTGCCTAAGCTCTTTAAGTATCTGTGGCTAGCTTCACTTCTCAGACATGTGAGGCTGATGGGTAGCCATGTTTGGTTAAGCGTTTGATCGCTATAAAGGAAGGAAGGCTTAAAAGTGTGCGCCATGATTTCCTTTCATTTTTATAAATATTAAATTCTATGCGAAATAAGCCGTTGACAAACATAAAATACTTGGGTATCATTCCCTTCGCCTTGTTCGCATAATGAGCACGGCCCGGTAGTGTAGCGGTTAGCATATCTGCCTGTCACGCAGAAGGTCGCGAGTTCAAATCTCGTCCGGGTCGCCAAAGGTGTTATTGGTAATATCAATACTAGAGTATTGATATTACCAATAAAGATTGGCCAGGTAGCTCAGTCGGTAGAGCATACGACTGAAAATCGTAGTGTCGGCGGTTCAATCCCGCCCCTGGCCACCAAGTGAAGAATGGCTTGTTTACATATATGTAAACAAGCCATTCTTTTTAAAACCTTTCTAAAAAATCTGAGATAGGGTTAAGGCCAGTTTTGTGTACGATTTACCTTAAAATCCCGCGAGCGCTGGCTTGATTAACCAAGGCGCAATTTTATAAAAAAACCGATGGTTGGTTTTGCCGACCATCGGTCAAATGTTAAAAAATTAGCAAAAGTCTTTAGCTCTGTTCGTTAATAGCTTTCCAAACCACAGGTGGTCTCATAGGCATTTCAGTTACCCGAACGCCAACGGCATCACGAATCGCATTGCCAATAGCAGCGGCACCTGCGGTAATAGGTGGTTCGCCAACGCCTCTAGCCCCAAATGGGCCTTCAGGCGAGGGCATATTGAGCTGAATCGCTTCAATATTTGGTACATCCACGGTGCGAGGCAAGGCGTAGTCCATAAAACTGGCGCTTTGTAATTGACCAAAACTATCATAGACATGGGCTTCAAATATTCCCATACCTATACCCTGAACAACGCCACCGTGAATTTGACCTTCAACCAGCATTGGATTAAGGGCATAGCCAACATCTTGAATAGCGACATAGTCAAGTACTTTTACATGCCCTGTGTCTTTATCTACTTTAACTTTGACCATATGTGCCACGCTACCAGGAGCGTTTTGCTTGATTGAAGAACGACCTTCGCCAATGAGAGGTCCAGGGGCACTTCTGCTAGATTCGGCAATTTGGGCTAACTTACCAATCTTAATGGCTGAACTTGGCACACCTTTTACTTGCGCTGCCCCATTGAGGAGTTCAATGTCTTCAACTCTAGCCTCGAGCTGATCTGCTGCAAGTTCCAGGAGTTTGATTTTTACGTCTTCTGCAGCCGCGGCAACAGCGCCAGAGACGCTGTAAGTCACCTGACTCCCACCACTACCTGGTGCATAAGGGCCAACATCCGTATTGCCTTGAATAAGTTCAACCTCATTGGGTGAAATGCCCAATATCTCAGCCGCAACCAGTACCAGGCTGCTTGAGACACCAGAAATATCAGTCGAACCGACCACGACTTTAACGGTGCCATCACCATCAATGCGGCAAGTAGAAGCAGAGGGTGACAGGGCGCATGGCCAGGCACTAACCGCAAAACCAATTCCTTCGCCCTCTTCTTTACTTTGGTTTTTCCACTTGGGGTGCTCTGACATTTGTTTTAGACATTCTTTAATATTTAAACTGGGCCAGGGGCTACCATTTGCCATAGGGTCATCGGTGCCAGATAGGTTTTTCATGCGAAATTCCACTGGGTCAAGGTTGAGTTTGCGCGCCAGATCATCGATAGATGATTCCACCGCAAACGTTGACTGATAAGCCCCTGGTGCACGGTAAGCGCCCATTTCGGTTTTATTGGTGATGTACTCTATGACCTCGATGTCAAGGGCGGGGTATTTGTAATTGCTGCCAAGTAAAAGCCCGGTAAGTTGACCAAACTCAAAAGCAAATGCCCCTGCATCCAAGACGATATCGGCTTTTAAGGCAGTAATGCTTCCGTCTTTTTTGCCTCCAAGCTTGAGCTTAATTTGAGTAGGTGGTGCAGGTGTAGTAGTTTTTAAATCTTCGCCCCGTTGCAAGATGAGTTTGACAGGGCGATTTATCGTGTAGGCCACAGTCGCTGCCAGAGGCTCAATGGTGCCGTATTTCGACCCGAAGCCTCCACCAACCGTCATAGCGGTGACTTTAACGTTACTGCGTTTAAGCTTAAGGATGTCTGCAACTTTGTTTCTAACCCCAAATTGTGCCTGGGTCGTCGTGTAAATGGTCAGGCCACCTTTGAGGGCGTCAGGTTCAACAACACAGCCGTGAGTTTCCATATAACCTTGGTATTGGCTGGCAATATTAAAGGTTGTTTCAACAATTGCGTCGGCCTCAGCGAAACCCGCGTCAACATCACCACGGTTAAAATTACTGGTTTTGTAGTGATTGGTAATGGGGCCAGTTTCAACTTCTTCCTTTTCTTCAACTTCGGCGTGGCTAATAACCTCAAGTTCGCCTTTGGGTAAACCCTCAGGCCAGGTGACATGAGCACCTTCAGCGCTTGCAGCTTCAACGCTCGAGTTTACGGGGAGTTCCTCATACTCAATAGCGACCAGCTCAGCGGCATCTTCAGCAGCAGCTTCGGTTTCAGCAACAACAGCAACTACGGGTTGACCAACAAACAAAACCTTACCCTTAGCCAAAATGGCGTCACTGCGAGAAGTGATGGTGCGGTCGCGGGTAACGAGGTCTGCTGCGGTCAAAATAGCAACGACGCCAGGAACTTTTTCGGCTTCGCTTTTATCAATGCTAACAATTTTGGCATGCGCTACGGTGCTTAGTACGGGTCTTAAATGGAGTAATCCTGGAACAACTACATCGGCAACATAGCGGGCTCTACCCGCAATTTTCTCGAGGCCATCAATGATTTTTCGGGGTTTTCCTAGATACTTAGTATCAGGTTTATCAGCGTTTGGTTTGTCAATGCTTGCAGACGCCATGCTTTCCTCCAATAATTTGAACTATAGCTATTATTACCGAGTTAAGCTAGTTTTTCCGAAAGGCGACTAACATTGCGCCTTTCAAATACTAATTTTTCATCGAGTACGCTAAACAAAAATGAGCAATTATTCCTCTGTGTCAGGCAACCTGAAAGGAACCTGTTTAAACATTTCGAACCAGCCGAAAGCCCATATGCCCGGTGCTGCTATCAGGCGTATTTTGGGTGCGGGCAGACACACGGTAGCGGTTACAATAGGAGGCGTGGCACAAATAAGAGCCACCTTTGGTGACTTTGGCATCTCCTGTTGAGGGGCCTTGAGGATTGGCTTTTAGGTCATGCACATGATAACTAGCACTCCACCAATCGCTGCACCATTCCCAGACATTGCCCACAACATTGTAAAGACCATAACCGTTAGGTTCAAAACTATTGATAGGTGCAGTCCCTTTATATCCGTCTTTGACAGTATTTTTAGTAGGGAAGGTGCCTTGCCAGATATTACACAGGTATTTCCCTTTGGGAGAGAGATTATTCCCCCAGGGAAAGGTGTTTTGCTCGAGCCCCCCTCTTGCTGCATATTCCCATTCCGCCTCAGTCGGTAAACGTTTGCCTGTCCAGTTAGCAAAAGCTACAGCGTCATTCCAGGAAACATGGACAACAGGGTGATTCATACGATCTTGAAGGTTAGATTGCGGGCCTTCGGGGAAGTTCCAGCAAGCTCCGTAGACTTGTCGCCACCAGGGAGCAGCAGCAACCCCACGCGTGGGTGGAAAGTTTTTGGGCAAAAATTGGTGAAAAACATAAGACCAGCCAAAGCGCTCAGCCTCGGTTATATAGCCCGTTTCTAAAACAAAGGTTTCAAAATCTGCATTGCTGACGGCATAAGGGTCTATCCAAAAAGGGTCAAGGTCTATTTTACGAACAGGACCTTCACCGTCTGCTGGAAAGGTTCCGTCATCACTGCCCATCAGGAACTCACCCCCTGGTAATAAAAGCATACCTTTAGGTGAGCCCAAATGAGCGCTCGAGCTTATTTTTGTAAGCTCAGATTGGGTTCCCCTTGACGCGCCACAACAGGCATGAGCGGATTCATTCATAGCTAAAATTTACCCCAATACGCCTAAAAATTACGTTTGGAACTTGACTCTATTAGAACAATAAAGTGAATTATTTTAGCTTA
>JAHEBB010000085.1:0-5409 GCA_024642575.1 Trueperaceae bacterium
AGCATGGTGGCAATCGCTGCAACCAGCATCCCAACTGCTGACACCAGATTGCCTCGCCGCGCAGTGGTAGCTTTACCCAGCATTTTTAGACCATAGATAAATAAGACGGACGCCACAATGTAACAAAGGTTGATAAAGAGATCCATGATTTAGTCCTTCTTGCCAGTTTTAAACATACCTAGCATGCGGTCAGTTACCATATAGCCCCCAACGACATTAATGGTGGCAAAAATAACTGCCAGCAAACCAAGGAAAATGGCAAAGCCACTATTATCAGAGTGCACTGCTGCCAGTGCGCCCACAATGGTAATACCTGAAATGGCATTTGAGCCCGACATGAGCGGGGTATGGAGTTGCGACGGCACCTTTTGAATCAGCTCTACACCTAGAAAAATAGCAATCACAAAAATAAAAAGTAACAGCATCAGATCATGCATGGCTTCCCTCCACCAGCGCACGAATGCGCTCATCGCGAATTTCACCGTTATGGGTTAGTAAAACCGCGCTAATTAATTCATCTTCTAGATTAAGCTCGAGCCTCTTGCTTTCTTTATTCCAGGCATGTTCGAGCAAATTTGCCACGTTATTGGCGTACATTTGACTGGCGTCTTTGGCAACTTCTGCAGGAAAATTACTCAAACCAATGATTTTAACGCCGTTTATTATGACTTCTTTATCGGCGACGGTCCCCTCAACATTACCGCCCGTTGAAGCAGCCAGATCAACAATCACACTGCCTGGTCGCATACCTTCAACCATATCTTTGCTAACAATGCGCGGAGCGGCACGCCCAAAGACTTGAGCCGTGGTTATAAGAATGTCTGAACCCGCAATAAACTTAGCCATCTGCTGACGCTGAAGCTCGAGCTGCTCTTCGGTAAGGGCTTTGGCGTAACCTTGCTCAGTTTGCCCGGTCTCCCCTACGTCAATCTTGACAAATCTTGCCCCTAGCGATTGCACTTGCTCTTCAACAACAGGGCGAGTGTCATAGGCTTCAACCCTTGCACCTAGGCGCTTGGCAGTAGCAATCGCCTGTAAACCTGCAACCCCAGCCCCAATAATGAAAACCTTGGCAGGGGGAATGGTACCGGCAGGCGTACTCATCATGGGAAAAGCTTTTTTAATGCGATCTGCCGCGATAATCACAGCAGCGTATCCCGCCAGGCTTGCCTGAGAAGATAAAGCGTCCATTTTTTGAGCGTAAGTAGTACGCGGTATGAGTTCCATACATAGACTGCTAATTCCTTTTGCAGCCAGTTGTTTGACCAATTCAGGGTTTCTAAAGGGGTCAAGAAAACTCACCAGTACGGTTTTTTCGGGGAGCATATCTATAAATTTGGAGTCTGGCACCCCAAGCATGCAAACAACCTCTGCACTTGCCCAGTCTGGCTCATGAAAAAAGCTGAGTTTAGACTTCTCAAACTCAGCTTTCGAAAATCCTAGCGCTTCGCCGTAACCTTCGGGAGCGCTTAACTCTGCCCCCAAAGAGGCAAGTTTTTGCGCGGATTGGGGACTAAGTGCCACCCTAGTTTCAAGGTCATTTGGCTCTTTAACAACGATTACTTTCATATTGAAGGCCCTTCACAATATTTTTCTTTATACCTATTAGTCTTAAATTGAATCTTCAAGATGCCCTCCTATTTCACTTGCTGCAGCTAATCACTCTCTAGATTAAGAATCAAACCTACTGGGGCTTAATGTTTTACTTCCCAGCCTCAGCAGGGTAAAGCGGAAGATGACCCAGAGAAATAATATCGTTTCGTTCATCACCTTCTGTAAAGACCACCATAGTTGCGATAACATTGCCCCCAATATCGCGCTCGAGCAGGTCTTTTAAACTATTTAAGGTTCCCCCGGTACTTACCACATCATCAACAATGCCAATTCTTTTCCCCTTCAGTCTAGAAATGTCTGCCCCATCAATGACAAGCAGTTGGGGCTTTCCTGTGGTGATTGACAACACCTCCTTTTTTAAGGCACCAACCATATACGGTTTTTCAGTTTTACGGGCCACAATATACGGAATGCCCGTTCTAACACTAATGGCATGAGCTAAAGGTACCGCTTTCACTTCTGGTGTGACTAAAGTATCAATATCTTTGGGCATTTTGGCAACCAGTTCGTCAGCGGCAGCCTCGGTAAGCATAGTGTCACCCAGTAAATTGAGTAAGGCAACTGATACCGCACCCACATTGATAATGGGTAATTCGCGTACTTCCTGACCAACCTGAATTCTGTGTGTAGACATGTATACCTCGTAAGAAATAATTTGACTCAAGCTTACCCCAAAATGTCTCATGAACAAGACTTACATTTGCCCTAGTTTTCACAAATTGAGAATGGTATCATGGTCACTGAATACCCATTTTCAGTATGTAAAGTATCTTGTTCGTTGGCTTAATTGTCTTGCTTTTTTCTGTAACTGCTATAGAGAAAAAGTACGATCGCCCCTATGTTTCAAATGTATCTGCTAGCTCAAAGGAATTTTTTTTGAAGCTGATTTGCTAAGTACTGACCTTGACTGGCTGCTTCTTCATAGGTCATAAATCCTGAAACGCAAAGACCTGCGCCATAAAGACGCTCGAGCCTGTTAAAAGCAAACGTTTCAGTATTAAATTCACTCTTTTTAATGACCTTGCATTTGACAGTATAAGGCAAGCTTTCATCTTCAAATTCGGCCTTCAGGGTTAAATCAGCAAACTCAAAGCCGTGCGCAAGTAAATCTTGATAAAGGTCGTCATAGCTCATTTCACTAAGTCGCCCAGCGGTCTCAGTCAAACTACCAATACTGAGGCGAGCCTCTAAAAAGCTACCCACCGAGAGCACTGTTGCTTTACCAAAGCGGCTTACACCTTCCCAGGTATTAACCCCTGTAACTTGGCTGTTTTCTACAATTAAGGAAGAAACATTTGATTGTAAAAAATGAATGCCAACGGTGTGCTCTACTGCGTATTTGGCAGCACGGTGCATCTCCCAATTACCAACAAACCCTTTCTCATCAGCAAGGTTTTCAAACGATTCTGCCATAAAGGTAGCCGACTTAGGATTTAGCGTTACGCCATCACCCAACAAATTGTAAATCGTGTCAAGACTGGTTGTAACCAACAAAACATCTAGCCCTGCTTTTGCGCAGGAAAGCGCGCATTCGGTTCCTGAAATACCGCTACCCACAATGATTAAATCATAGACATGGCCCAGACCAGGAAAGATTTGTTCTGCCATTAAAAAACTTAGTCTTCTATGCCCTCTAGCAGCAAAAATGGTTGCCTGCGACCTGGAGCTTTAATCAGCAAATGCTGATTTTCCAAACGCTGATATATAAGAACTCCCTTTTTCTCACTCAGAAGTTCATTATCATTTTCAGACTCGAGCATGACTCTAAGGTGTAGCGGCACGCCCGTTCGCAGAAAACCAAGCTCATAGCGCTCATCATCATTCAGTCGGTATCCAAAAAAAACGTCCCCAGGGTTAGTCTCGCTGTAAACACAAGTCAGCGAAGCAGCGTCTCCGGCTCTATATGCAGCAACGGCTTCAAACACCACGGCCCTGGCATCTTCTTCAGATACAAGTTCTATCGTGCTCGAGCCTGTATCACCAAAAAAGGCTGCTGGAAAATTCTTACTTTGAACATAAAACCCCTGATCGCCCACACGAACATTCATAACGGAATTGTCAAAGCTTTGTCCCTGGACAATACTTTTTACATAAGAAATAGCCAGGCCAAATCTGCGCTCATGTTCTTCTTGAAAAACGTCCCAGTCAGGGTCAATTAGGGCTACATCGGTGTTTACTTCAAATGAGGTCAAATTTTATCTCCAACATGAATGGCACTCACACCAAACGTTTGCAATTTATATCGTATCTTATCAAACCCAGCTTCCTTCATCATAGTAGCCAACACATCTGGAGAGGGAAAGTTAAGAACTGATGTAGGTAAGTACTCATAGGCTTTTTGCTTGCCTGAGATAAACCCACCTAAAAAAGGTAAAATATTTAAAAAGTAAAAGCGAAAAAATTGTCCAAAAAGTCCTTTGGGTGGAGGCGGAAACTCTAAAATAACCAGTCGCCCCCCAGGCTTTAAAACGCGGTAAAACTCATTTAGGCCAGCCTGATAGTTTGAAAAATTTCGTAGACCATAAGCTATGGTTAAAGCGTCAAAAGAGGCATCTGGAAAAGCTAAGTTTAAACCATCTCCTTGCTCGAGCCTGACATCTAGATTTTGCTTTGCCGCCTTTTTACGCCCAATAGCCAGCATGGGTTCAGCAAAGTCAACGCCTATCACTTTATAGTGCGCGTTAGATTTCTTAAGCTCGATGGCGAGATCAGCCGTTCCTGTAGCTACATCCAATAAGGTCTTCGGGTTCTTTTCGGAAACGGCATTTACAGCGTCTTTACGCCAGGTTTTATCAATACCAAGACTCAAAACGGCATTTAAAAAATCATACCGTTTGGCAATTTCACCAAACATTTCTTGTACTTGAGTTGCTGTTTCAGGGGAGCCTTGATTGGCTGTTGACATCAGAAAAGGCTAGCACATTCGTCATTAAGCAAAGGTGTGACTAAGACAATTTTCACTCTTTTAGTTGGTGCTTAAGTAAAAATGCATCTAACTTAGAGCGGCTGAAATTAGACAGGGTTGTTGCGTCGCCATTGTACTCGAGCGTAGGCACACTTCGTCTACCCCCATTCACCTGCATAACATACTCAGCAGCTTCTGGGTCTTGCTCAATATTAATTTCTTCAAAGGGGATAGAAAATTTGGTTAAAAAAGCTTTGGTGACGTGACAATCTCCGCACCAGCTTGTTGTATACATCTTGATCATGTCTTGCATTTCCTCCATAAGGACATTGCCCAAAGTAGCTTAGCAAGTGTCTTAGAGGGGCTAGGTAAAGCAGCTTTCATAGAAATAAGTATATAGATAGATGTCGTCATTTCCACAAAAATACTCGAACAAAAATTATTTTCTAAAAATATTGCTTAAGTAATCAAAGCAACGAAGCAAGGAAATCAAATCAAACATCCACAAAATTAAACAATCTCAAATACCTTTTAACGTCAACAGATTTATTTATATTAAACAAATAATATCAATAAGCAGAGCCTAACTAAAGGAATTGATGATCCCGATACCTCGGTTTACCTCATGCTGCATCTCTTCAAATTGAAATAATCCATCACCCTATTTATGCCGCAAAGCAGACAAAATAAGTTCTGTATTTATTGGCAATCTGACTTGACCTCAATGGGTATTTCCACCTTTAATCAAGTCAAGCTTTCCTTACCAAAGTAAGGCTGTAAAACCTTGGGTAAGGTCACGCTACCATCTTCATTTTGATAATTTTCTAGTATTGCGGCAATGGTTCTGGGAAAGGCTAGAGCGCTGCCATTAAGTGTATGAACGATTTCAG
>JAHEBB010000085.1:5509-15853 GCA_024642575.1 Trueperaceae bacterium
TAAGGCTGTAAAACCTTGGGTAAGGTCACGCTACCATCTTCATTTTGATAATTTTCTAGTATTGCGGCAATGGTTCTGGGAAAGGCTAGAGCGCTGCCATTAAGTGTATGAACGATTTCAGGTTTGCCTTTACCTGCTGCGCCACCATCACGGTAACGCGTTTTTAAGCGGCGTGCTTGAAAATCTGTAATGTTACTCAAAGATGAAACCTCGAGCCATCTTTCCTGCCCAGCACTCCAGACTTCAAGGTCATATTTTTTTGCCTGCGTAAACCCAATATCTCCTGTACACATAAATAGGCGGCGATAAGGTAAACCTAGGGCTTCCAAAATGCCTTCTGAGATTGCGGTCATCTCTTCAAGTGCGTCATAGCTTGTATCTGGCGTAGTGAACTGAACCATCTCAACTTTGTCAAATTGATGCACGCGGTTTATACCACGGACATCTTTGCCATAACTCCCAGATTCGCGGCGAAAGCAGGCACTAAAGCCGCAATATTTTAGAGGCAAACTAGCTGCGTCTAAAATTTCATCCCGGTGCATACCTGCCAAAATGAGTTCTGAAGTTGGAACCAGAAAAAAGCCATCGGTAACTTCATACATTTGCCCTTCTTTGTCAGGCAATTGTCCTGTTGCTGCGGCACTTGTTGGGTTCACCATTAGGGGCGGCGAAACTTCTATAAAACCCTTGTCGGCTAAGGTGTTTAAAAAATAATTCTTGAGCGCCCTTGCTAACCTAGCACCTTCGCCAATAAATATTGGAAAACCCGCACCCGTCGTTTTTACACCACGCTCAAAGTCAATCCAACCTTTTTCAACGGCAAGTTCCCAGTGAGGTTTAGCTTTAAAACCAAAACTGCGCTTTTCACCCATCTCTTTAATGACTTGGTTATCGTGCTCTGTTTCGCCGTAAGGCACCGATTCGTGTACCAAGTTTGGAATGTCAAACATGAAGGTATCAATCTGCTGACTCAGGTTACGGCTCTTTTCCTCGAGCTTTTTAACTTCTTCAGAGAGCAGCGACATTTCTCGCATGATCTCATCAGCGCTTTCGCCTTTACGCTTTAATTCACCAATTTGTTTACTGTTGGCATTGCGTAACGCTTGTTTTTCTTCAAGGTCATTGCGGAGCAAGCGAAATTCTTCGTCTAAAATCAGGAGCTGATTAAGACTTTTTTCTGCTTCTGGCATTTGTTTATCACGAATGTTTTTACGCACTCGGTCAGTTTCTTCACGGATTAATTTCATATCTAACATAAGTGCCAACTAATGTACCGCACTTTTCGCGCCATAGTGAACAAAAAACTTACGCTAGCTTGCTTCTCAGAGCTAAAGGGCAAAAACATTCCCCTCCTAATTTCATCTGGGGTAGACTTAAAACCATGGGACAATTTGATAATCATGTGGTCATAATTACGGGTTCAGGTCGAGGTATTGGTGCAGAAGCTGCCAAACAATTTGCAGCAGAGGGTGCCAAGGTTGTGATCAATGATCTCAACCCTGAGCCCGCTCAAGAAGTTGCCAATGCCATCAAAACTGCTGGTGGAGAAGCCCTTGTTGTTGCTGGAGACGTTACCGCAAGTGATTTTCCAGAACGTATTTTGAGTCAAACCATTAAGGCATATGGGAAACTTAATATTCTGGTGAATAATGCAGGCTTTACCTGGGACGGCATGGTGCATAAAATGACCGATGACCAGTGGGAGGCTATTTTGAGCGTTCACGCAACAACTCCTTTTCGCATGATTCGGGCAGCCACCCCCTATCTGCGAGACACGGCAAAGGCTGAGCTCGAGTCTAGACAGGTACCAGAAAACCGCTGCATCATAAATGTTTCAAGTACCAGCGGTCTTCATGGCAACATTGGTCAGGCAAATTACGCCTTTGCAAAAATGGGTGTTGTGGGTCTAACCAAAACCATTGCTAAAGAATGGGGCGCGTTTGGCGTTCGTTGCAATGCGGTTGCTTTTGGTTTTATCGATACAAGGCTTACCCAATCAAAAGAAGCAGGTGAAGTTATCGAAGTCGCAGGTACGACGGTTGCCTTAGGCATTCCTCAAAAACTTATTGATACTAGAAATGAACGAAGCATCCCCCTAAACCGACCTGGCAGCCCCAAAGAAGCAGCCGCAGGCATTTTACTGATGGCTTCGCCTATGGCCAGTTATATAACAGGCCATACGCTCGAGGTTACGGGCGGCATGGGCATATAGCTACAGAGGTATTAAAACTCTTTAGCTTGTTTCTCCTTTGCAATGATCTAGGTACTAGTCACTAGGTACTTGGTACTCACCCAAAGCTACAGAATTCCAACTCAAACTGGCATAAAGTAAACCAGCGAAATAGCAAAGCCTATTAAAGTTTTCAACATTATGGGAGGCAGGCATGGCAGAAGCAGTACTAGCACTTGATCAAGGCACAACAAGCTCGAGGGCGATTCTTTTTGACCACGCAGGAAAAATTATTGCCAAGGCACAAAAGGAATTTCCGCAATACTATCCTAAACCAGGTTGGGTTGAGCATGACCCCGAAGAAATCTGGTCAAGTCAGCTTGGCGTCGCCCAAGAGGTCATAGCCAAAACCCATCTTGATGCCAAAGATATTAAGGCGATTGGCATTACCAATCAGCGGGAAACGACAATTATCTGGAACCGTAAAACGGGTAAGCCCCTTTACAACGCCATTGTTTGGCAGGATAGACGCACTGCTGGCCTTATTGAGAGTTTAAAAAAAGCAGGTCACGCGGAGCTCTTTCAAAAGAAGACGGGTCTGGTTTTAGATGCTTACTTTTCTGGTAGCAAAATCAAGTGGTTGCTGGATACGGTTGAAGGTGCCAGGGAGCAAGCTGAAAACGGTGACCTAGCCTTTGGCACGGTTGATAGCTGGCTTATCTACAATCTGACCGATAAACAAGTCCATGCTACTGATGTCACCAATGCCAGTCGCACCTTACTCTTTAATATTCATGATCTTTGCTGGGATGATGAATTATTAAACCTGCTGGATATCCCTAAAAGTTTGCTGCCAGAAGTTAAATCTTCCTCTGAAGTTTTTGGTGAAACCAGCGGGCAACTCTACGGAGCACATATTCCAATTGCCGGGGTTGCAGGCGATCAGCATGCTGCCACCTTTGGTCAGACCTGCTTTGCTAAAGGTCAAGGAAAAAATACTTACGGTACAGGTTGTTTTATGATGCTTAATACAGGAAACACAGCTGTACCTTCGCATAATAATTTGCTAACTACCACTGCCTGGCAACGTAAAACGACTACTTATGCGCTCGAGGGTAGCGTATTCATTGCAGGTGCTGTAGTTCAGTGGCTTAGAGACGGTTTAGGCATTATTAAAAATTCACAAGATGTCGAAGCTTTAGCGCAATCTGTTCCCGATAACGGTGATGTCTACTTGGTGCCAGCCTTTGCTGGCCTTGGGGCACCTCACTGGGATCAGTTTGCCCGAGGTACGATTGCCGGCCTTACTCGTGGCAGCACCAGTGCTCATATAGCCAGAGCTGCGCTCGAGAGCATTGCCTATCAAAGTTATGATGTGGTTAAAGCCATGGAAAAAGATAGTGGCTTTGCCCTTAAGGAGTTAAGGGTCGATGGCGGCGCTTCGAGCAATGACTTACTTATGCAGTTTCAAGCAGATATTCTAGGCGTACCCGTCGTGAGACCTCAAATAACCGAAACCACCGCGCTTGGGGCGGCCTATTTGGCAGGGCTGGCGGTAGGTTTCTGGAAAGATGAAGAAGAAATTGCCAAACAGTGGCAAATCGACAAACGCTTTGAGCCACAGATGAGACCCGATCAACGTGAACCTCTTATTACAGGATGGCAAAAGGCCTTAACCCGTGCGAAAGGCTGGGCAGATTAAATGAACCGTGAAGACCACATAAAGAAATTAAAAACGGAATCTTTTGATGTACTTATTATTGGCGGCGGTGCAACAGGTAGTGGTACGGCACTTGACGCCGCAACACGGGGTCTTAAGGTAGCCCTGGTAGAGCGTGATGATTTTTCTGCGGGCACCAGTAGCCGCAGTACCAAACTTATTCATGGTGGGGTTCGCTACTTGGAGCAAGCGGTCAAAAAGTTTGATCGTAGCCAATTTAATCTGGTTCGTGATGCTTTAAAAGAGCGGGCAGTTCTCATAAATATTGCTCCGCACTTAGCTAAACCTATACCTCTGGTCACACCGCTCTATAACTGGCTCGAGGTTCCCTACTATATGACGGGTCTCAAGCTTTATGACGGCTTGGCAGGCAAGGCCAATCTAAGGGCAAGTCGCTTTGTCGATGCCAAGGAAGCGCTCGAGCGTTTCCCCATGCTTAAACCTGAGGGCTTAAGGGGCGGAGTCATCTACTATGATGGTCAATTCGATGACGCTCGCATGAACGTCTCGATTGCCCTCACGGCGGCTCAACAAGGCGCAACGCTCGCCAACCATGTTCAGGTTACTGCGCTCTACAAAAAAGAAGGAGAGGTTGCAGGGGCTAGCCTAGAAGATACCTTAACGGGTGAAACCTGGGACATTTCTGCCAAGGTTATCGTTAATGCCACAGGGCCCTTTAGTGACGCCATTCGTCACCTTGATGACCCCGAGGCAAAACCTATGCTCAGCGCCAGTTCAGGTGCTCACATCATCTTGGATAATCGGTTTTCCCCACCTGAGACAGGGCTACTAATTCCTGAAACAGAAGATGGTCGTGTACTCTTTTTGCTCCCCTGGCTCGGGCATACCTTGGTCGGTACCACCGATAATCCAGCCAATATTGAAGAAAACCCAAGAGCTACTGAAGACGAAATTGCCTACATTTTGCGGCATGTCCATAAATATTTCTCGATACCTGTTGCGAGAGAAGATGTTAAGGCAGCCTGGTCAGGCTTACGCCCATTGGTATCGGACCCTGACGCTGCCGACACTGCCAAACTTTCACGCGATCACGTTATTAATACCAGCGCTTCGGGACTCATCACCATAGCTGGGGGCAAATGGACCACCTACCGAAAAATGGCGCTAGACACCGTTGACGAAATTGAAAGAGTTGGAAAGTTTGCCCACAACACGAGCTTGACTGAGCATCTTAAACTTATAGGCGCAAGGCAGTTTATTCCGCAGGGGGCAGGCAAATTACAAGAAGAGTTTGGGCTCGAGCCTGACACTGCCAGTTACCTGCACCGCGCCTATGGTGATCAGGCTGTTAAAGTTGCAGAGCTAATCAAACAAGGTTACGCCGAGCGCCTCGCAACGAATCATGCCTATGTAAGCGCAGAAGTCATTTATGCTGCCCGCCATGAATTTGCCAGAACAAGCATCGATATACTGGCAAGACGCACGAGACTCGCCTTTTTAGATGCCGAGGCTACTCTCAAAGCCGTTCCTGTTGTGGCAAGTCTTTTGGCGCAGGAATTAGGCTGGAGCCCAGAAGAAAAAACCAAGGACATCGCTCGAGCCGAGACCTATTTCAACTAAGAGCTTTAAGAATAGACTTGGCCTTTGTTAGTAGTTTTGCCTTTGCCTGTCAAGCAAACTTGAGCGTTGACGTGGAAAGCTTGAGCACGTATACTACATGTCGCTTCACCTTTTACACCTGCCCTGGTGGCGGAATTAGGTAGACGCTACAGACTTAAAATCTGTTGACCGTAAGGTCGTGCCGGTTCAAGTCCGGCCCAGGGCACCACGCTCGGTTCGGTCCCCCCGCTGAACCGAGCTTTTCTTTTTAAATATCAGAAAATTCGCTCGAGTTTGAAACACTAAACTGTAAATCTCTTAAGATTCCATCTTTAAGACCATAAATCCAGGCATGAACAGCAATATCTTGCCCTTTAGCCCAGGCATCTTGCACTATGCTGGTACGGCAGACATTTTTTGCCTGCTGTAAAACATTGAGCTCACAAAGTCTATCAACAGCAGCTTCACTAGGAAGTGCATCTAACTCTTCTTTTGCTTGAAAATACACATCACGAATATGCCTGAGCCAATTGTCAATCAGCCCTAAGGGTTTGTTCTCGAGCGCAGCCTTTACTCCCCCACACCCATAATGACCGCAAACAATAATATGCTCAACTTTTAAAACCTCTACCGCAAACTGCAAAACCGATAAGCAGTTCATATCGGTATGTACCACTACATTGGCAACATTGCGATGAACAAAAACATCGCCTGGCATAAGGTCAATTATTTGATTGGCTGGCACTCGACTATCGGCACAACCAATCCAAAAATATTTTGGGCTTTGCTGCTTGGAAAGCGTTTCAAAGAAATCTGGACGATCCTTTTTTATCTGATTTGCCCAGGTTTGATTACTCTTAAGGAGATGCTCGAGCGTTTTCACAAAGATAACTTATCATGCAGCTTTGCTTAAAATGTTGTCACTCATAGCAATTTCAAACTTGCAAGAATTAAGGATTACCAAAGCTTAGTTGTAACTTAGGCTAACAAGAAAATTGCCCTTAGTCGCTATGATGCAAACAGTCACTAGGGGTGCCAGAACCATCAATCTGGCTGAGATAAGACCCTTGAACCTGAACCCGGTCGTGCGGGCGTAGGAAGCGTGACGAGACTGCCAAATAGCTGTCTCAGCGCCTTTCCTTGTGACGGAAAGGAAACCAAATGTTTTTATTCCAAATTAAGTCTAGGTTATTAAAGATTGGGTTTGTCATTGCCCTGACCTTACATAGCCTAAGCTTGGCTCAAACCCTTACGGTTTTGACCCATGACTCCTTTGCTATATCAGAAGAGGTGATTGCCGAGTTTAGTGCGCAAACAGGCATCAAGCTCGAGTTTATTTCGGGAGGGGATGCAGGTGAAACGCTCAACCGCGCTATCCTTACCAAAGATAATCCTCTAGCGGATGTCCTTTATGGTATTGATAACAGTCTTATAGCAAGGGCAAAAGCCGCTGATATCTTTGAGCCTTACCAAAGTCCAGACCTAAGTCAAGTTAGTAGCCGCTACCTTTTTGATGAATCGTTTTCAGTTACCCCCATTGACGCTGGGTATGTAAATTTCAATCTTGATAAGGGCTATTTTGCAGGGCACAATCTAGCTCGACCAAATGATTTGCAAGACTTAACCAAAACTGACTACCAGGCATTAACCGTTGTTGAAAATCCTGCAACCAGCAGTCCAGGTTTGGCATTTATGCTTGCCACCATTGACCGTTTTGGACTAACGGGTGACTATACTTGGCTAAACTATTGGGCTGACTTAAGAGACAATAAGCTCATGGTGGTAAGTGGCTGGAATGACGCTTATTACAGTGCCTTTAGTTTGTATGGTGGCGACAGACCCATTGTTTTGAGTTATGCCAGTAGTCCTGCGGCTGAAGTCATGTTTGCCAAAACCCCTTTGCAAGATGCGCCCAGCGCTAATCTCTTTTGCACCAAATGTGCTTTTGAACAAATTGAAGCAGCAGGGGTCTTAAAAAATAGCAAACATCAGACTGAGGCAAAAGCCTTTATTGACTTTATGCTATCCGAGCGTTTTCAGGCAGATATCGCAGCCAATATGTTTGTTTACCCCGTCCGCGAGGGCATTATCTTACCTGAGGCATTTACTGCTTATAGTCAGATACCTTCGGATGCAGAAACGGCTAGGCTCGAGCCTTTAGAGATTGAAGCAAACTTAAAATCTTGGCTTTTAGACTGGACACGCGTTGTAGAGCAAGGTCAAAATCCTTAACGTGCCTTGACCTTCTTAAGGGATGGTGAAAATGACCATCCCTTAAGGGTTCTATTGGTTTACCAAAGTATCTTCAGTTTCACCGTACTCAAGTAAATAGCGGAATGCTTTAACCATAAAATCACTGGTAGCTTCAGGGGAAAGTCCATAAAAGGCAGCCCAGGCTGCGGCTTTATCCTGATCATAGTGATCTACCAAATCTGGAAAACGAGATGTCCAAGAGTAACGCACCGCATGGCCAATGAGTACATCTAAGACAAAGTAGCCATCAATTTGCAGATCTGGATTAGATTCACTAATTCGGTAAAGTGCCATAAGCGCTTCAATACTTAGCTGCCGATAATCGGGTGACAATATCTTATTGAGTAAATGATCAACTGTGAGGGCAAAGTTCTTTTCGCCGGGCGTCATATTAGAAAGCAGCACGTTGCTCTGCAAGCGGTTGCGGCGGTCAAGTTTATCGCCTATAACCAGACCATCTGAGTGATTCATAAGTTGCCAGACTTTTGGGTAAAAGTTTTTTGGAACTCGGTTCAGTACACCTTCACGTTGTCGCCAGCGCCACCAGCCAATGTCTGGCATTTCTGCTTCACCAACTTCACCCGGCCAAATAAGCGTATCAGATTGACCTTTAAGTTGAATTGCCTCTTGTTTCTCGAGCTTTTTCGTGGCACTACCATAGTTAGCCAAAACTTGTTTTAAGCGACTCTGAATTTCAGAAGGAGCTATCTTCATAAGTTCGCCGTAAGCAGCATCTTGGGTGCTATTTCGCTCCTGGGCAAGATCTGTAACCAGTAACAGAATAAGATGACCTAGGCGTATGGTTAAAAAGCCTTTAAACAGTGCTGGTTCAGCTTTCATTAGCAAACTCAAATAGATAAGGACTTCTTGGGTTAAAACAAAATCTCGTATGTCATCACGACAAAATTCATGCATTTTACGCAATAATTCTGTTTGAGGAATGGGGCGACGAATGAGTGAACGTTCATTATAGGCTTTACCAATGACGATGGCTTTTTGACTCACCAGAATATCCGTGAGGCTTTCAGTAACTGCCACATCAACCTTCTGCAATAAACCTGAGGCTCGCCGAATAACTGTCCAGAGTCTCAACTCACTTGCATTGTTATAAACTTCTTCAAGCAAGGTTTGAAGATTCGGTGCAAAACCCATAGGGGCATGCAGACCTTTTTGTTTAACAAGCCATTCTAAAAGATCAACTTGTTCATACAAATTTTCAGACTGTAGTAAACGCTCAACAATCAGCTTTTCCTCTGTTATTTGCTCGAGCCTACGCTCTTCATCTTGACCAAGCTCTTGAGAGGCCTCGGCACTGACCTTTAAATAGCGTATCGGGTTTTCTACCACCACACGCTGCTGCTCAAAGGAAAAACTGTGCAAAAAATCTACTCGCTCTTTGGCTGCTCGCTGCAACAACAGGCGAATTGGTGCAACCTTGACCACAGTTTCACCAAGTTTCTCGGCAAAGAGTTGATCAAGCAAGCTTAGTAGGGCTTCTTGTCCGCGATTTAAGAGGTTATGCGTAACCAGAAATACGACTGTGGGTCGCCCCGCCAATGTCCAATTTCGGCGCACATAGGCAAGTTCAGAGGAAAAACGCTCGAGCAAGAAATCTGTATCTAAGGTTAAATAAAAGGTCTGGCTATCTAAAAATGAAGGGGCAAATATAACGGTTTCGCCACCAAGCCTATAAACACGCGAGGTGCTTAAGCTTAGCATACGAAAACTGGGTCGCCCACTCAATGCCAGTTTGTCATTTCTTCCTACCTGGGTATAGGCCTCCGCCAGTAAGCCCGAACGCCTGAGTTTGATAGGTTCAATTTCCGAGATTGTCTCACTGTGGTAGCCTCTAGCAAAAAGCGAAGCTTTCACCGTTTCATCTTCTGCCAGCAAGCTCACTTGCAAAACAGGTTCAGGCTGGCGATTTTGCCTATGCCTGAGCAAAGGGTCAACATCACTTAACAAAATATGGCCTTCAGCAATTAGCCTTGCGAGTAGCCAAAGGCTTTGCGCCCAGACTAGCGGCAAATTGGCATTTGGCACTCTTTTTTGGGATCCAGGTTTTAGTTTTTCAGCATTAATAGACTCGAGCGGTACAAAATATATTTCTGGTAAAAGTTCAAAGGCATCTGACTTTATAGCGACCTTTTCTAAAGCCGCCAAATAAGTTTGACTTTGCTCAGCATCGTTTCGAAATAAACCATCAATAGCTAAGTAGGCATAAAAAAGCGGCCACTCCGCTTCGATATGTTCAAATTGTCTTAGTTCTTCGGCTTCGTAGTGCAACCTGTGTGGGTCTTCTAAAACTGTCTGGTGGCCATCCCTTAAAAACCGCTTTAAACCATAATGACCTGATAGATTTTCAATGATTTTTTCTCTGGTTCTTTTGCTTAAGTCCTGATCATCAACAGCAAAAGCTGGGAAACTTATGGCAGATAAAAGCGCAGCGTCTACTTCTTTAGAACTTGACTCTCTGGGCAAAAGCGCCTCGAGCGTAATTCTTGCCCTAGCAATATCATCAGGTAAGACATGAATGACGCTACTTTGACCCCCATCAACCCCAAACAGATTAAAACCTGCCAGCGCCTCGAGCGCTGCTTTTGCCATAGCAACTGAGCTAGCATTTAACTCAGCTTCACCA
>JAHEBB010000470.1 GCA_024642575.1 Trueperaceae bacterium
TTATGACCGAATATGGTCGCAATTTCACCTTGATTCACGGCAATGCCGAAAACGTATCTTATCCAGATGAATCCTTTGATTTTGCCATTAGTGAGTATGGCGCAGCCATCTGGTGTGACCCCAAGATCTGGATTCCCGAGGCTTATCGCCTGCTCAAGCCCGGCGGTCAGTTAACCTTTCTTGGCACGCATCCCTTTGCAATTGTAGCTACCCCAGCAAACGGCGACGACTGCAACGGGCAATTTCATAGGTCTTACTTTGGCATCAATAAGCAGGACTGGCGCAACGTAGACATTAACCCTGGAGGTATTGAATTTAATCTTACCCATTCAGCTTGGCTTAAACTCTTTCGTGAAACTGGTTTTGAAGTTATTGACTATCTCGAGCTTCAGGCCTCTGCTAGTTTTTCTGAAACCAAGTTTTCTATTCCTGGTAACTGGGCGCACAACTGGCCTTCTGAGCAGGTTTGGAAGTTACAGAAAAAACACTAATAATAGTAAACCCCAAATTTATCGGTAAAGGATGATGCTTCCTTCAAAATGCAGCCAATTCGTCATTCCGCCTTTAGCCCCAGCGAAGGCTGGGGAGGCTGGTATCTATAGCAATGGATTGATTAAAAACTGCATTTATGATTGTTGAACAAATTGGAAATACTTAATACACACTGGGGGGGTCAAAACGCCTATGAACCGACCTTGCTAATTCGTAAAATTCTATTAACTTCTCGGTCGAAGCACGCCAGCTCCATTTTTCCATTTCTATTCTGGCAGCTTTGGCATACTGATCTCGCAAAGTCTGGTTAAAGAGCAAAGTTTCAACTTTCTCAGTTAAATCAGCTAAATCCCCTGGAGTAAAGAGCAAGCCTGTTTTGCCGTCACTGATTGCATCTGGCAAGCCCCCTGCCCTTGCACCTATGGCAGGTACGCCTGAGGCCATCGCTTCCATTGCTACAAACCCTAGCGTTTCGGTATCGCTAGGAAATACAAAAAGGTCGGCACTGGCATAAGCCTCGGCGAGTTCCTTACCTGTCATATAGCCCATAAACTTGGTATGGGTATCTTTAAAACGGTCTTTTAGATAATCTTCGGCTGGTCCAGAACCAACAAAGGCTAGGCGCGTTCCCTCGAGCTGAGAAATGGGGGCGTAGAGCCAATCAAGTCGCTTTTCATGCGATAAACGCCCAACATAAAGCATAAGTGGCGCATTAGGGTGACCATCTGACAACCGCTCTCGCATAGCAAATGAGTAGTTATCAGGGTGATAGGTCTCAGTATCAACAGCTTTTGGCCATAGTCTCACACGTTTGATACCTAAGCCCTTGGCAGAACCCACCATAGGCGCGCTGGTACATAAATTAAGATGGGCCTGATTATGCACATCCCGCAAGAATATTTTGGAAATAGGGCTTAAAAACTCAAGGTTAAGATGCTTAACATATTGCGTAATGTCCGTGTGGTAGCTTGCCAAAAGCGGCAAATTACGTTGTTTAGCAATTGCCGTTCCCCATAAACCTAAAACCACGGGATTGACCACATGCACAATATCGGGCTGAAATTTATCTAATTCCCGCCCAAGCCTGGGTCGGGGCAAACCCAGCTTTAGCTCTGGATACCAGGGTTTAAAGGAGAGTCCTGGCACATTAATAACCTTGTGACCCTTATACTCTTTGGGCGGATTATGTGGTGCAAAAATAATAGCTTCGTGACCTAGAGGCTCGAGCTTATCAAGCGTCCGTAAAATACGAGTAACTACCCCATCAATCTTAGGTAAAAAGGTTTCGGTAAAATAAGCTATACGCATGAAAAAAGCCCTACAAACCATTGTAGGGGCTTTGCATAGCAATGTCTAATAGTTTAAACGACTTCAGCCTTTTTGGTCTCGGGAATACCCGCTTTTTGCTCACTTGTCCAGGTTGAGTAACAAGGAATCCGTGACATATCTGCACGATCTGCATACTTCTTGGCAATTTCCACCACTTCACTTAGAAGACCTTGTTCTAGGGTTGTAGGTTTAAGACCTAAGTCAAGGAAAAGATCATTTTTGACATGCAGTTCGTTTTCAGCAGCTTCTTTGCGTGGATTATCAACATAAGCAACTTCTGTACCCGTCATTTTGCTTACCATATCTGCAAGTTCCCGAACCTTATGGGTTTCGGTCATTTGGTTAAGTATTTTGACGCGTTCCCCTTTGGCAGGTGGATTTGCCAGCGCAAGCTCAATACAATTTACAGTATCTTGAATATGAATAAAGGCTCTGGTTTGCCCACCTGTACCGTGAACAGTTAGAGGGTAGCCCACAGCAGCTTGCATTAAGAAGCGGTTCAAAACGGTTCCATAATCGCCATCATAGTCAAAGCGATTGACCAAGCGCTCATCCCGTTTGGTCTCTTTGGTATTGGTTCCCCAAACGATACCCTGATGCAAATCCGTAATTCTAACCGCATCATTTTTATTGTAGTAAAGGAAAAAGAGCTGATCCTGGGTTTTGGTCATATGGTAAATGCTACCTGGGTTAACCGGGTAGAGAATTTGCTGCATAATGCGCTCGCCCTCTTCGGTTTGCACTTCAACATCGAGGTAGCCTTCAGGTATTTTCATGCCCGCAGTGCCGTAACCATATACGCCCATGGTACCTAAGTGCGCCAGGTGGACATCTACCCCACTTTCAACAATGGCAGCCAAGACATTATGGGTAGCATTTAGATTATTATTAACCGTATAACGCTTATGCCAGCTTGACTTCATGCTATAAGGTGCAGCCCGCTGCTCAGCAAAATGCACAATAGCACTTGGTTCTTCATCTTTAATAAGCGTCAGTAAGCGGTGATAATTATCTGCAATATCAAGATTATGAAACTTAATTTCTTTACCACTGACTTCTTTCCAGGCTTGAAGTCGGGTAGCAACCGATTGTATAGGGGTTAGGCTACTTGCACCTAATTCATTATCAATATTTCTACGACTTAGGTTATCAATAATGGTTACGTCATAGCCAATATTTGATAAATGCAGGCTTGTAGGCCAGCCGCAAAAACCGTCTCCGCCTAATACGAAAACTTTTTTCATTCATTCCTCCATGTGCTAAGCATCATCACCTTGGACTTTTAAACACCTATTCCATAGTAGGAGAAAAGTTCTAAACTGGATACCCTAAGTATCACAGAGGAAAAGGCGCACCACCAGGCCTGCTAAGCATGTGAATAGCAAAACCAGCTTTAAACTGGCTCATTAAAACCCACTTTAGAACAGCCAAAGATATCTTGCAAGTAGGCATTAGACCGTTCAAGGCATAAAATAATGTAGACACATTTAGCTTATGTATAGCAGGTATCATTTGGCTGATGTAGTAGGTATCAGCTAGTCAACCTCACTCTATTTTTGAGATTTGACGTGCCCGGCGAACTATTCGAATATAAAAGGCAAATTCTAACGTTTTAACCGCTATAAAGCTAAAAACATCTCAGCAAACCTTACATGAAGGGGACTAGCGAGCTTTTTACTTTTCGGCGAAACTCTCTAAAACGGCGCAGTAAAAACCGCTTTCGGTAGCTACGTGCGCCGGCATACCAAGCGCCTGGCTTGAGAAATGACCAGATACTAACCGTTGCTATAAAAAAGGGATGTAAAAATGCCCAGCTAAGCGTAACCAGTCCATTGCCCCATAAGTCACGGCGCTCGAGCTGCGTAGTTCCAATATTCATGCCATAAAGCTCTACCGCCAATTTTGCCAGCCAGATACCAAATACCCATGGAACCAGCTCAGAGAAAAAAGGCGTAAGTAAAACCCCGATTGATAAAAAGATACTTTGAAACCCTAAGACACCAATGCTCGCCATAAAACCTGGGTGGTAGTGCAAAGTGTGATGATAACGCGAAACCCAGCGCTTGCGCTGTTTTAAAAGGGCAATAAGATTGGGTACAGGTTTGGTTAAGACTCTTGTTTCTGGCGTACTGGCAAAAACCACACGCATACCGGGTAAACGACCCATCCGCTGGGTAAACAAATCTTCATCACCGCTAGGTGCGCGACCACTGGCACCAAACCCTCCAATAGCTTTAAACGCGCTCCGACGATACGCTTGGTTGTTAGCACTGCTGGCAAACTTCCAACCAAAATGAGTGAGGGAGCGTGCCACCATCATCAAGGTGAACCAGTCAGTTGATTCAAAGCGTTCTACCCAGTTTT
>JAHEBB010000086.1 GCA_024642575.1 Trueperaceae bacterium
ACAACTTCACCAGCTCGCCCAAAGTCTTCACGAACCATACGGTGAAAAAGTTTCTCGATATTAAAAGGGTTTTCACCAAGTACATAGCGGGGGGCGCTTTCATTAAGATAGCCAAGAAGGGTCTCGGTGCGGTTTAAAGGGCGGCACTCGCCTATACCAACCAAACCATCATCCGTCTCGAGCTTGACAAAAACCAGATCGCGCCAGGGCATGCTCATAACGAGCGGGGTGACTTTAGAAATTTTCATTTGACCACCGGAATACCTAAATCTTTTGCACCTGCTTCTGACATTTTTGCCTCAGGGCAAGTGCGAGCAATCATATCCAGAGCAATTTGGGCCCGCCGTACCCGTTCGCGGCACAGTTTCACTGCCATATCCTCCATATGAAACCCACTTGGGTAGATATTAGGCGAATTTCTTAAACCAAGCTTGACATAAATGGGAGAGACTGAGCGAATTAAATCAGCTAGCTCATAGTAGCGGACAAAGCCACCAAAATCATCCGGGACTTCAACATACATATCAATGGGTAAATCAACGGTCTGGCGAATGGCAGCAAGTTGCGCTACCGAGAGGTCGGTAGGTACATTGTAAGTACCCGCACCTAAGTCTTCCATTAATTTTACTGAAATAGGATTGGCTGCCCCCATTTGAACCGAAATCTTTAAGACCAAGTTGTCGGGTAATTCCCCAGCTTTTTTGAGTTCGTTAACCAGCCAAAGTTGACCTTCATCGGCAAGTAGAACCGAGCGAATGCCTAGATCAACGGCGCGAAAAATATCTTCGGTGGCGTAGCGAACCTGATTCATGCCACGTAATCTTGCCCCCAAATTTTTACCTGCGCTGGCATTAATTTGAGCACCCGTATCCCAGGCAGCTCTAGGGCCAACAAAGAGGCTAACTTCCATGCCATGATCAGCGCCCATGTGTGCCATTTCTTTAATGTCTGCATCGGTTAAAAGCATAATCCCACTCCCCTGAGAAACACGGTGTAGGGTTAGGTTACGCTTCTGGGCTTCATCTAAAACGGCAGCAAAGGCTTTTGGACCTTCAACACTGGGGATTTCTACGCGGTACTGAGCGCCATCTGGAAAGGTTTTTGTGGTTTTAGGTAAAGGGCTTGCGTCGCTTTCGGGTAACTTAAAACGTTTTAAAAAGGCAGATAAGTCAGGCATCCTAAATCCTTTGGGTACTTTTTCTAACAATTAAGGGGGGACTGATAGGCTTTTCTTGTCTAGGCTCTTTATGGGCCATTAAGTCGAGTACATAAGCTACACTTTGCTCACCAAGCTCTAGAAAATTTTGTTGCACCGTGGTTAAAGGTGGATAAAAAAAGGCAGCCTCAGGAATATCATCAAAGCCAACAATAGAAATATCTTGGGGCACCTTTAGACCTTGTTCATGTAAAGCATGAATTGCGCCTAAAGCCATTTGATCATTACCTACAAAAAGAGCCGTAAATTGAGTCGTCTTTAAAAGATGTTGGCAAGCTTTAAACCCTCCTTCGGCGGTCCAATCGCTTTCTATTTTTAACTTTTGGTCAGGCTCAACCTGAGCGTTTTGTATAGTGTCTAGCCAGCCTTGCTGCCTTAATTTGGCATCTGTCCAGTGCAGGGGGCCACTAATATGGGCAATGGCTTGATGACCCAGCTCGAGCAAATGGCGGGTGGCTTGCACTGCGCCGTAGTGCTGATCGATGGCAATAGAGGGAAAATTGCTTCTGGCTTTGACATCTAAGGTTACAAAAGGCAAAGGTTCACAAAGCGAGCGAATAATTTCCAGGTCAATGTCTAAAGGGGTAATAAGTATGAGTCCATCTACCAACTGGCTTTTAAGGTACTGTACGGCACGCTCGAGCTCAACAAGGGTCATATCCCTTAGGTGTGCTGTAACGAGTCCAAGGCTATGCTCTCTTAAAACTTTATCTATACTGTTAAACATACGGGCTGGCCCATAATGTGACGTGCCATAACTTATTAAGCCAATAGCATTGGATTTACCCGTAACCAGGTGGCGGGCTGCTCGGTTGGGTTGGTAACCTAATTCTTGAATGACCCCAAGCACACGTTTGCGCGTCTCAGGTGCAACATTCGGGTGCTTGTTAATAACCCGAGAAACTGTCTGATGAGAGACGCCACAAAGTCGGGCGACATCATTAATCGTGCTGGCTCTATTTACTCGCATACTTAGTTACTGTTAACGTTAACATTTTTGAGAGGTTTATGCTACTTTTAGCGCAAAAGATTTAAGAGATAGGTTTTAAGGTATAGGTGACTAAGCTACAACCCCTATTTAAGAAATAAGCCGTAACTAAAAACTTTGAGAATGCACCTTTACAATTAAGCTTCATAGTGAGTACTGTGTACTTAAAACTGTATTTTTTTTACGGAACCCCTATTTTGACTGATTTATGATTGCCCCATGAATTCAAAATCAACAAAGTCTAGCCTTATTGATTATGAAAAGTTGATGGGTCTGCTCAAAAGCTATGATCAAAACTACCTTCTGACTTATTTTTCTGAGCTTAGTCAAGAGCAAAAAACTAGCTTGCTCGAGCAAATTAAGAACCAGGATTGGGAAACGCTTAAACTGCTTATTGAGCGTTACGTTAAAGACTACACGGTAGCCCTTGATCACTATGACATTAGCCCAGCTCCTTATTATCCAGCGCAGCCTGCTCTCAAGGATGAAGCCAAATACCAAGAGGCTATTAAGCTAGGAAAAACGCTTATTGCAGGGGGTCAGGTAGCTGCATTTACTGTAGCTGGGGGGCAGGGGAGCCGCTTAGGCTGGGACGCACCCAAAGGTACGTTTGCGGCTACGCCCTTACGAGAAAAACCGCTTTTTCAAGTTTTTGCCGAGCAATTAAAAAAGGCAGAGCAAAATTTTGGTTGTGCCTTGCCCTGGTACATCATGACCAGTCCTATGAATGATGCAGATACCAGAGCCTTCTTTAAATCCCATAATTATTTTGGTTTAAATGCAAAAAACATAATGTTTTTTCCTCAGGGAACCTTGCCTAGTTTTTCAACAGAAGGCAAGGTTTTACTGCAAGATAAGGCCAATCTAGCCCTAAGCCCTGATGGTCATGGAGGTAGTTTCAAAGCACTCAAAAAGAGTGGCGCAATCGCCGATATGAAAAAACGGGGTGTTGAGTACATTAGTTATTTTCAGGTGGATAACCCAAATGTCAAAATTATGGACCCTTTGTTTATAGGGCTTCATGCCTTAGATGGTGCAGATATGTCAGCCAAAATGCTCCCTAAAGCGAGCGCTAAAGAGAAAGTTGGCAACTTTTGTCTGATCGGAGGCAAGCTTGGCATTATTGAATATTCGGATATGCCCAGTGAGTTAACAGATGCCAAAAATGATAAAGGAGATTTGCTATATAACGCTGGGTCTATTGCCATTCATATGATTTCGCTGGCATTTGCCGAGAGCATTACTGAAGACCCTGATAGCCTGCCCTATCACCGTGCGCTCAAAAAAGTGCCCTATCTGGACATTACAACAGGAAAGATTGTTGAACCTAAAGAGCCTAATGCAATAAAGCTCGAGCGCTTTATCTTTGACGCCTTACCCTTAGCAGAGCAGGCATTTATTCTTGAGACGGATCGCGTCGAAGAATTTGCTCCCATAAAAAATGCCGAAGGTAATGATTCGCCAGCCAGTAGCCGTGAACTGCAAACAGAAAGGGCTGCCAGGTGGCTCGAGCATGTCGGCTATTCAGTTCCCCGCAAAGCAGATGGCAGCGTTGATGCCATTATTGAGATTAGCCCGCTTACGGCAAGTTGTGCCGATGATTTAAAAGGGCTCGAGCTTCCCAAGATTAAACCTGGCGATAAGGTTTATTTGTAATAACTCTTATCAAGGTGAGAAAACAAAAGCATCGGCGATTTTCTGCTGATGCTTTTGTTTTAGGATTCAAGACCATAGACACGAGATTCATTTTTGCCAAGCTAAAAAGTTAGGGTAACCTTACTGAGATTGTTTGGGATACAATTTAAGAGCTGAATTGATTAGGTTGTTAGATCATTCTGTCAGCTTAATTTTACAAACGCATGAAAACGATCAATAAACCCTTCGAAATGAAAAAACTAATAAGCAATAGCAAGTTTAGAGTGGTTATATTTATAGCCTTGTTTGCGTCTTAGACGGTAAAACTAAGCTATGGAGATGGTACACATAGAGCCCTTAAAACGCCGTGTTTACAGCTTATTGTTTGTTTTAGGGTGGTTAAGCGGTATGGTCGCTTGGGGTTTAGCTGAGTATCATGGCATGATTTCAGTACCGCTACGCCTTATATTTTTGGCAAATGCGTTGTTTCAGCCTCTAGCTCTGATGCTGGTTTGGCAAAACCGTTTTCCCTTAGCGTATGTTGATATTTTCGTTGTTGGCTTTGTTGCTTTCATTACCGCTGTATGTATGGCACTTAAGTTTTACTCAGAAGTCTATGGCCCGAGTGTTTTTCTAGAAGTCATGTACCTTTGGACCCCGATAATTTATATTTTTGCTTTTTCTTTGCCAAAGCGAGAACAGGCACTTCATGTATCAATGGCTGTTTGGACCCTCTTGTTTCTGGTTAGTTTGCCTTATCTTTTTACTCATGGTAATGGAATGCCCAGCTACCTTACGATTCAGTTTCATTTCGTGACCGCAGCCTTGATTGCAGCTTTTTATTTTTTTGCTAGCTTCCAAAGGCATTTACGTTTGGCCCAACTCAATGTTGAGCAAATGGCTGAGCTTGCCAATACAGATACTCTGACTAAAATAGCTAATCGCCGCCGAATTTATGAAGTTATGAATTACGAAAGGCTGCGGTTCACTCGTTATGGACATAGTTTTTCGGTTTTATTATTTGACATAGATCATTTCAAAAAGTTTAATGATCAGTTCGGGCATGATCTGGGTGACAAAATACTTGTTGAGTTAGCCCAAAGAGTCAAAGAAGTCTTACGAGATGTTGACACGTTGGGGCGGTGGGGCGGTGAAGAATTTATTATTATTCTTGCAGAAACCACCTTTGCCGATGCACTGCTTAAGGCAAAACTTATTTGTGACCATGTGGCAGTTAAGCCCTTGCTTGAGGGCCATACCATTACGATAAGTGGTGGGGTTACTGAAGTCATTCTGGGAGATACGCCCGACTCTGTTTTGCAGCGGGCAGATGTGGCTCTTTACGAGGCAAAACGCCTTGGTCGTAATAGAGCAGAAGGTATGCCGTCTGATGAGCTCGAGCATGCCCTAAGAACCCTCTGGTAGCATTCCCAAAGATATAGCAGGTATCATCTGGTCGGCTACATAAAGTCTTTAAAAAAACAGTGTCCTGAACGATAAATTTTTAGATAACACTGTAGCTTTTATCCTTTAAAGTGCTATAGTACTAAACTGAAACGTCAGTGTAACGATACTTAGCTAGTTTGAGCCTACTCCCCCAGGTCGGAATTGTTGATTGTGTAACATCAACAATTCGGCTAAGCCTTTTTAGAAATTTTAACTTTTCTAAGCTGTTTTACTTCTTTAGAGGGTTTTTCTTCAAGTTTTGGAGTAGAGCTAATGTGACGGCGTTGCTGCATTATTTCATAGGCAAGAATAGCTGCAGACGAAGTTACCCCAAGCGACTGCTTAAACTCCCGACCATAAGGGATTTGAAGGATGACATCAGCTGCCGCCAAAAGGGGTTTACTGATGCCTCGCTTTTCACCCCCAATGACCAAAAGTAACGGTGACGTGAGCTTTGCCTGTTCAAGATTGACGGCTTTGTCACTTAAATCTGAGCAAACCAGCTTAAGTTTTTGCTTTCTTACCAGAGCTAAAATGTCGTCATCTGACTCTGCAACCGCCATACGCATAAACTCACTGGTTCCTGCTGAGGCTCTGGAGACGGTAGCTGCTGCCGTCGTCCAATTTCTAGGACGCACGATTAAGCCATGAGCGCCGCAAGCATAAACAGCGCGAAGTGCCTGACCAAAATTATAAGGATCTTCAACACCGTCTAACATTACCAAAAAAGCTGCATGGGGCCCATTGCCAAGGTGCTCGAGCGGCATAAACTTTCGCTCTCCTACAAAAGCCAGGACGCCTCCATGTGAACTGCCCTCTGCCATTTCCTCAATACTGGCTTCATCCACCAGTTTAATCGGAACGTTTAGCTCTCTAGCCCGCTTTTTTAGCGTATCAAAACGATTGCTGTCTTTATCTTTTTGCAACCAGATTTCATGAACATCGCGATTTTGTGCAATGAGCGCGGCACGAACCGAAACCCAACCCTCGAGCCTTAACTCAGACATAAATTAGGTTCCATTTGGTATCCGTGCAAGTGGAGTGCCAGAAGAATAAAGGAAAGAGGCTTTATCATAATTCAAAATATATTCGAATCCAGTTTTAAACGCTAGCGGCAAGAGCATTTTTGGCTGCTCGCTCACGTTGGTTAATATCAAGGATGGTTTTGCGAAGTCTGACATTTTTAGGGGTAACTTCTACCAGTTCATCATCAGAAATATACTCGAGCGCTTCCTCTAAAGTGAGCTTTTTGGCGGGTGTCAAAAGGATGTTGTCATCTTTGACTCTTGCCCGTACTGCGGTTTGCTTTTTGTTTTTGGTTACGTTGACGTTCAGATCTTTGTCTCTCGAATGCTCGCCTAAAATCATGCCAACATAAACTTCAGTACCCGGTTCAATAAAGAACTGCCCACGGTCTTGCAGTTTATGAATGCTGTAAGCAAAAGCCTCGCCAGCTTCCATCGCCACCAAAGAACCATTTTGCCGCGTTTTCAAATCGCCAGCATAAGCTTCGTAACCATCAAAAACACTACTTAAGAGACCTTCACCTTGGGTCATAGATAAAAAAGGTGTGCGAAAACCAAACAGGGCACGGCTTGGAATGCGAAAAGACAAACGTACCCTTGTTTCACCTTGCTCCATATTAGAAAGGTTACCCTTGCGGCTCGAGAGTGCTTCCATGACGGAACCCATCATTGAGCTAGGCACATCGGCGGTTAAAGCTTCATAGGGTTCGTGAATTTTTCCGTCGATTTCTTTTAGAATAACTTCGGGCCGAGAAACACTAAACTCATAACCTTCACGGCGCATATTTTCAATAAGAACCGATAAGTGCAACTCGCCGCGACCTGAAACCCTAAAAGACTCGCCGCCCAGTTCTTCAACACGCAAAGCGACATTGACCAAAAGCTCGCGGTCAAGGCGGTCTTTAATGTGCCTCGAAGTAACATACTTGCCCTCGAGCCCTGCAAAAGGACTGGTATTGGGGCTAAAGGTTACGCTGACTGTTGGTTCATCAATGGAAATAACGGGTAAAGCCGTCAGACCTTCCGGGTGGCCTAGAGTATCTCCAATTTGTACGGTTTCAAGACCCGTAATCGCTACAATATCGCCGGCAACCACTTCAAGCATTTCCACGCGGTCAAGCCCAAGGTGCGTATAAACGTTGGTAATGCGTGACTTTAATTCCTGACCTCTACGTGTAATATGCCCAAGCATTTCATTTTTGCCGACTTTGCCGCGCAAAACTCGACCGATTGCCATGCGCCCCAAATAGTCTGAATAATCAAGGTTGGCAACCTGAAACAAAAAGGGGGCATCTTCATCGGCGTTAGCTGCAGGGAAGTGGTTTAAGATGGTTTCAAAAAGTGGGGTTAAATCTTCAGCGGGTTCTTCACCCTCGAGCCAAGCTTTACCTTCACGGGCAATCGCATGGACGATGGGAAACTCGAGCTGTTCTTCGGTTGCATCAAGTTCAACCATTAGGTCAAAGGTCATACTTACAACTTCGTCAGGTCTAGCATCCCGCTTGTCAACTTTATTTATGACAACAATAGGGCGAAGACCCTTTGCTAAAGCTTTTTTAAGCACAAATCGGGTTTGTGGCATAGGGCCTTCGGCAGCGTCAACCAAAAGTAAAACGCCATCTACCATGTTTAAAGCACGCTCAACTTCGCCACCAAAGTCAGCGTGTCCGGGAGTATCTACTATATTAATTTTGACCCCGCCCCAATTAACAGCTGTGTTTTTTGCCAAAATAGTAATGCCACGTTCACGCTCAATATCATTTGAGTCCATGACGCGCTCTGCTACAACTTGATTATCGCGGAAGATGTGCGACTGTCTTAACATGCCATCAACCAGCGTAGTTTTACCGTGGTCAACGTGCGCCACAATTGCAATATTTCTAAATTCCATGATCTAACATCCAAACAGTTCGAGAAAAGATTTGAATAAAATTCATCAACATCAAACTAAAAAGAGAGGCGACACCTCGCCAAAGAGACAGTATAGCGCACTTTTCACCTTTATAACGCGTTAAAAACTGCTTTTAAGATAAAGCTTGAATTGTTTATTGAAAATAGTGCCGAAGTAAAAAGAGAGTAGCAACTGTATTAACCAGAATAGACCTTAGCTTCTTAACAAAGTTAGCGCTTGGAATATAGCCAATCAGAGCAGATGACGGCGGAAAAGAATCACAGTATCCTAACAGAAAGGTATCTCCACGCCAACAGTAAATTGCAAATCATTCTAAGTTTTTTAGACAAGCCTTAAACTTATTACAAAGATTGTTCTTAACGTCTTAAGAAAACTGGCTAATCACCTTGTTAAATTTGTACATCTTTCGTTATAGTTAGGTTCTATGGCAGTGGCTAAGCCTTCCCCCTTTAACCCAGATAAAACACCGCATCGCTTAACCATGAAAGGTATAAGCAAGGGGTTCCCGGGCGTTTTGGCTAATGACAATGTTAGTTTTGATGTTAGACCAGGGGAAGTGCATGCGCTACTTGGGGAAAATGGCGCGGGTAAAACGACCCTCATGAACATTCTTTATGGCCTCTATCAGGCAGATAGCGGCAGTATGAGCATAAATGGTGAACCTGTTCAGTTTCGTTCACCTAAAGATGCTATGCGTGAAGGCATAGGTCTGGTTGCCCAGCACTTTCATTTAGCCAGGCGGCACAGTGTGGCTGAAAATATTGCTCTAGGGCTAAAGGGTACGCCGCTTATTTACCCCGTAAAAGCGCTCGAGCAAAAAATTAGAACTCTAGGGACAAGTTACGGCTTGGCGGTTGACCCTAAAGCGAAAGTCTGGCAGTTATCGCCAGGGGAACAGCAGCGGGTAGAAATTTTAAAAGCTCTGATTCAGGGCGCCAAAATCTTAATTCTTGATGAGCCAACCAGTGTCCTGACACCGCAAGAAGCCGAGAGTCTTTTTGGCGTGCTCAGACGTATGCGCGCTGAAGGGGAAGCGGTTATTTTTATCAGTCACAAGCTTGATGAAGTTATGGAAATTGCTGACCGCATAACCGTTTTAAGAAAGGGTGCAGTTGTGGCAACCCTTGATAAAAAAGAAGCAAGCCCCGAGAGCCTGGCAAGACATATGATGGGCAAAGCGGTTGCGCCGCTGCGCCCTAAAACCAAGCCACCTTTAGACAAGGCAGTGCTCGAGCTAAACAACGTCTGGGTAAAAAACAAACGTGGCATGAGTGCCCTTAAAAATGTTTCTTTTAAGTTGCGTCACGGTGAAATTTTGGGGGTTGCTGGGGTTGCTGGCAATGGTCAAGCAGACCTGATTGAGATTTTGACAGGCTTGAATCAACCAAGTGAAGGGCATATTTTACTTGAAGGTAAAGATTGCACGCCTTTAGGGGTTAAAGGTCTCTTTGAAGCAGGAGTCGCGCATATTCCTGAAGACCGAAATCATATGGGCATTGTGCCAAGTATGACGGTTGCCGAGAATCTGGTTTTGCGGCAGTATCGTTATCAGCCTTTTTCTAGATTGGGTTTGCTTGATTGGAGCAAGGTAACCGAGTTCGCACAAACTTCGATTAGCGATTATCAAATTGCAACCCCATCCAAAGAAACCCTGACGCGCCTACTTTCAGGGGGCAATGTTCAAAAAGTTATTCTTGCCAGAGAACTTTCAGGTGAGCCAAAACTGGTGGTGGCTGCCCACCCCACTTACGGTTTAGATGTTAGTGCCACAGCTCTGACCCATGATCTCTTGCTCAAACAACGCGAAAGAGGGGCTGGCGTGCTGCTGGTGTCTGAAGATTTGGATGAGCTTTTAAAACTATCAGATAGAATTGCTGTTTTGTTTGCAGGGGAGCTTATGGGCATAGTTGACGCGTCTCGGACCAGCCGTGAGGCAATTGGCTTACTCATGGCGGGTAGAAAGGCCCAGGCATGACGTTTTTGGGTTATAAGCTCGAGCCTAGAACCAAGCCTCCAGGGCAAGTTGTTTTTCTTTACTCCTTTGCGGCGGTTTTGGTAGCCCTTATTATTACGGGCTTTATCTTTATGGCTTATGGTTTAAACCCGTTTAGTGCTTATGCCACGATTATTCAAAAGACGCTCTTAAACTGGCGTGGCTTTTCGCAAGTTTTACTTAAATCTGTGCCTATCCTTTTGGCAGGAGTAGGTTTGGTCTTGGCCTTTCGCGCCCAGTTTTGGAATATTGGCGCAGAAGGGCAGATTTTGGCAGGTGCGGCGGCGGCAGCAGGTGTTGCGCTTTTTCTACCTTTACCTGCCCCTCTGACGCTGCCGGCCATGTTTTTAGCAGGCTTTATTGCAGGGGGACTTTGGGGGTTTTTGCCTGCCATCTTAAAAGTGCGTCTGGGTGTCAATGAAATCATTACCACGCTAATGATGAATTACATCATGCTCTATATCGTGCGCTGGCTTATTAACGGCCCCTGGAAAGGGAAGTTGGTGCGCGGCTTTTCTGAGAGTGATAAGTTTCCAGCGCAAGCGGTTTTGCCTACCTTTGTGGGTACACGGCTAAACTGGCCGACTTTAGGCATTGCCATTCTTTTTGTGTTCTTTATTTTCTTTTTGCTGTCTCGCATGAAACTGGGTTTTGAAATCAGAATGATGGGGGAGAGCCCTGAAGCTGCTCACTATGCTGGTGTTAGTTTTTTGACAACCACTGTTTTGTTGGTTTTGCTTTCAGCTGGTGCGGCAGGTTTGGCTGGCGTAGGCGAGATTGCGGGTATTCATAAGAAGCTGCTCGAGCCAACTTCAATTTCACAGGGTTTTGGCTACACCGCCATCATTGTGGCACTACTTGCCAGAGGAAATCCGCTGGCAACCTTAGCTACCGCCTTGCTTTTGGGCTGGGTGTTTGCCAGCGGCGATGTGATGAAGGTGGCGTTGCGATTACCTGACCAGATGACAGGTGTGATTAACGGTTTACTTTTGCTATGCATTATTTGTATAGAGCCATTGCTGCGTTACCGATTGGTGCGCACAAAAGCGTTGCCCAATTCTAAGTTTAAGGAAACGGTCTAATGGAGCTCGAGCTTATTTTAAATACCATTGCCAGAGCTTTGGCGTTTAGTACCCCGCTGCTCTGGGCAGCGCTGGGTGAGATTTATACCGAGCGTAGTGGGGTAGTTAATCTGGGGGTTGAAGGTATGATGATAATGGGGGCGGTTGTAGGTTTTATGGTAGGTCAAGCGACAGGTTTGCCTTATCTTGCTTTACTGGTTGCTGCTTTGGTCGGTACGCTTATGGGTTTGGCGCACGCGTTTATCTCTATTACCCTTAATGCCAATCAATTTGTCTCGGGCTTATCATTGACGATCTTTGGACTGGGTTTGTCAGGGCTTTTGGGTAGGTCTTATGTCGGTCAGCCGCTAAATGTAGCTATGAAAAGCGTGACGGTTCCTTTCCTTTCTGAGATTCCACTTTTAGGCCCAGCGCTTTTTACCGATCAAAAACTTCTGACCTATGCGGGCTTAATCATGGCGATTATTCTCTGGTTTTTTCTAAATTACACGCGCTGGGGTATGACTTTGCGCAGCGTCGGGGAAAGCCCTAAGGCCGCAGATACTGCCGGCATTCCTGTAAATCAGGTGCGCTATCTGGCAGTTGCATTTGGTGGACTTATGGCAGGTGTTGCAGGTGCTTACCTATCTTTGGCTTACCGCCCAAGTTGGGGTGAAGGCATGACCAATGGCATGGGTTGGATTGCTCTGGCACTTACGATCTTTGCGCTATGGGACCCGCTTAGAGCCATTGGCGCAAGCTTTTTATTTGGCGCATTCTTTTACTTAAGCTTTACTAAACTCCAAACTGTAATTGCCCCTGAACTTTTAACCATGATGCCCTATATAATGACGATTGTAGCGCTGACCGTGATTGCTCTTGGTCAAGGAAAACGTGCGTTTGGTGCGCCTGAAGCTTTAGGTATTCCCTATCAACGGGGAGAGCGTTAAAGCTCTAATCAGAAGGTTTTATTTCTAAGCAACTCGCTGTCTTAGGCAGCTTTTGCCTCGAGCCTAGGCTCGAGCTACAAGGAGGACAAATGAAGAAACTTATCGTACTCGCTGCGCTTGTCTTGGCTCTGGCCTGGGCTCAAGATAAGCCAATCGTAGGCTTTATCTATGTAGGCCCGGTCGGTGACGCTGGCTGGACCTATGCCCATGATTTGGGTAGACAAAAGCTTGAAAAAGAACTGGGTGTTAAAACCATCTATATTGAAAGCGTTCCTGAAGCTGACGCGGAAGCCTTTATCGATCAGTTGGTTGACGAAGGTGCATCAATTATTTTTACCACTAGCTTTGGCTATGGTGATGGTACCTTGGCAGCGGCTGAGCGTCATCCTGATGTGCTCTTTGGACATGCAACAGGTTATATGCGTGCGCCAAACGTCATGACCTATATCGCAGAAATGTATCAGAGCTACTACATTAACGGCTTAATTGCAGGTGCCCTTACTGAAAGCAATAAGCTTGGCTATGTTGCTGCTTTTCCTATTCCAGAAGTCAAGCGCCATATTGACGCCTTTGCTATGGGAGCTAAAGAAGTAAACCCTGACGCAACGGTTGAAGTTCGCTGGCTCTTTAACTGGTTTGACCCAGCAGGCGCTAAAGAGGCAACCGAAGCTCTTATTGCTGAAGGTGCAGACGTATTTGCTTTTACTGAAGATACGCCAACCGTTATTCAAACGGCAGGCGAAAAAGGCTATCCAAGCTTTTCTCACTATGCCAGTATGTATGACTTTTCACCAGATACGGTAGCCAGTGGTCAGCTAACAGACTGGGGCACCATTTATATTGATTTTGTTAAAGGTGCAATGGAAGGTAAATATACCAACACCAACCTGCAAGACTTAGATTATATCTGGCGCTACGCTGAAGGTGCTTCTATTGCAGGTGCAAAACCTGGCATGCCGATTAACCCTGTTTACGAAGATGCGCTAAAAGCCAAAATGGTAAATGATAGCGTTTTAGGTGAAATTAGCGTATATGACCTGGTTATGAAGCGCATTGAGCAAATGACCGCAGGTGAATTTGAACCCTTCACGGGCCCCATTGTTGACCGTAAAGGCAATGAAGTTTATGCCGATGGCGTGGTTGCTCCTTTAGGTGATCTCATGGGTCTAGAATGGGCTGCCGATAATGTTGTTGGCGACTGGGATAACGAACCCTAAGCCTTAGACATTTGCAATAAATTAACCCCTGCAAGCTAAAATGCAGGGGGATTTTTTTTGGCTCGAGCCTAATACCAAGTCCGAAAATATCTTAAACAAAGGAACCCCTCCTTAGCCTATTCTTCTCGCACTCCGCTCGCATTTATATCCCTCACTTTGTTCGGGATATAAACGGAATTGGTATAAAGTAGTGCCTATCTAAACAATTCTAAAACAAGCCTAATTACCGATAACACCCAGTCCAATTTCACCGCAAGCAACATCTTGATTGGGGTTTTCGGGTGAAACCTGTATATTCACGTAAGCATCTGTATTAGCAAAGCTTGAGAGAGCTAGCTTTAACACGGTGCGGCTTATGCCATAACTGGCAACCACATCGTTTAAGCCTGCCATAACCTCGCCACCACTGCCACAATTGCCATAGTGTATTTTTGCTGGGTGGAAAGCTTTACCCTGAGTACCTGTTAAGCTAACGGTAACAATTGTTTGCTCCTCATTACCCGTTAAGGTAACAATGCCCAAGACACCGCTGCGGTTTTTCCCATCGAGTAGGTACTGCAATGCGCCTTCTTGAAGTCCAGGATTCGGAGGCAAAATAAGAGCGTCAATAACATGAACAATGCCATTGCTGGTTTTTACATCGGGTGTAATGACCTTGGCATTTTCGGCATAAACCAGACCACTACCAACAGCCATAGTAATTGACTTGCCCAAAGTAGGTAAAACAGGATGGCTCAAAAAGCTTAAGGTGTCATAAGTGCCAGGCACAATATGCATTTTGAGGAGTTCGGCAAGAAAGCGCCTATCTTTGTTTATACCTGCTAGCGTTTCTGCGGGCAGGCGAGTAAAAGCGTCATTGGTGGGTAAAAATACCGTGGTGTTTGCAGTGTTTAGCGCGTAGCCTAGGCCAGCATCTTGTATGGCGGTAAAGAAAATACTAAAGGCTGGGTTGCTTGCAACAATGTCATAGGTTGTTTGCGCAAAACAGGGTGTAATCAAGGTGATTAGGAAACTGAGTAAATATTTCTTCATAACGATCCCCTTAAAGTGTCTTCAGCTTTAATGTAGAGCAAAAAACGATGCAGGCATGGTTAGTGCTCACATGCTTGCATCGTTTGGCTTAAACTTTTGAGGCTTAGTCGCTCGAGTCTACCGTGCGAGGAACTTTGAAAAAACCATTTTCCTCTTCATTAGCTAATGCCTTAACAAGCTCAGGTGCTAAGGGGGAAACAATTTTATCTTCACGAAAAATATTATGGAGGCTAACAGGTCGGGCAAGCTCTTCAATGCCCTCAGTATCCAAATGCCGAATTTGTTCAAAATAATCCATGATTTTGTTGAGATCATCTTTTAAATGATGCGTTTCCTCAGGCGCAATTTCCAGGCGAGCCAGAGTTTTGAGGTGTTCCATATCTTTATCGCTAATCATTGGCTTAGTTTAACAGGTTGGTGCCTGTCAATATAAGAATGTAGAGCAGGTATCATCTGGGAAAACAACCTTGAGTAGGAGGTATCATCTGGTTGAACAACCATGAGTAGCAGGTATCATCTGGTTGAACAACCATGAGTAGCAGGTATCATCTGGTTGAACAACCATGAGTAGCAGGTATCATCTGGTCAAGCAAGGCAGGTATCATCTGGTTGAACAACCATGAGTAGCAGGTATCATCTGGTCAAGCAACCTTGAGGTGCAGGTAGGTTATTAAGAACGCCTATGCATCTTCGGCAGTTTTTCGAGAATTCATAAGAACAATAACTGTTACTACGATGCCTGCCACAACCGGAACAGCAATAAGCCAGATAAGCCAGGTCAAAAGATTGCTACTGCCGGTAGCTGTTGGCGGAAAAACAAAGGCAATCGGATTGTCATTACTACCTTCACCAATAAAAAAACTAAGCGTAGCTTTGGCTTCTTCTTGTCTAAAGGTTTGATCACGCATAAACAGGGTGTATTCCCCTGCATCGGGGATACTTGTATTGGCGACATAAATACCAGGTTTTGTTTCGGTAAAACTTGTCTCTAAGATGTCTCCACGACCATTTTTTTGAAAATTGGCGAGCACAACCGCATCTTCTATAGGCAATTGGCTGGGGTCAACTACCTCGAGCGTTAAAGTAAAAGGCTCACCTGCTTTCGGTGTGGCAGGTTCCGAGTAGAGTTTGCCTAAAACGATTGTCGCATGGGCATAAGCTGGGCTGAAACTAAGCAATAGAAAGCAAAAGATGCTAACTAGGGGAGCAAAGGGATTTGGTTTGAAGGGGGTCATAGGTATCATCTCTCTAGGATTGTTTAGGCGTGCCGTAGCAAATCAGACGCCATCATAAGCATTCTTTACTGGGCTTGCCAGAGCCATT
>JAHEBB010000471.1 GCA_024642575.1 Trueperaceae bacterium
CCTCCCAAAGAATGCCACAGCCCACCTTAATTGCGATCATGTAATGCCACAGCGATGTAAGTATTAGTGAAGCATAGCGTTAGCTAAGTAACATCCGTAAATGTATTACAGCTTTGTCAGAACGGGGGTGAGACTAACAAAAAGGGTAATGCCTTAAATTGAAAATCAAATTACTCTCAACCTGCCATAATCAGCAAGTTTAGGGCTAAACGTCCAAAACGTTTAGAAAACAAAAGGTGCTTGGCTATATCTCTGCAAAAAAAGAAAAAAGGTGGTTTTAAAAACCACCTCCGTTTGGCTAAAGCATTGCGTTTAGCGTCTGCTATATTCGGTAAGTCTTTGGGTTACCTGGGTCGTTGTTACCGTTTCACCCACAAAAAAGTCATCATTTTGAACGGCTAAGCCTGAGTCAATATCAATACCACCGTTAGAGGTAATGCTACCTTTAGCTGAAACGCCTCCATAAAGGGTAGAGGTACCGTTGTATGTAAAGTTGCCCCCCACCAGAGCGACTGCAAACCAGTCTGATTGACCGTTAATCGTTATATTGCCTTCAGCGACAAGACCAAGACCAATCGCAAAACTACCATCATTGTTAAGAATAGAAGAACGCCCGTTTATGTTTATGTTAGTCGCTGATGCCAGCGTCACAACACCTTCAAATAAAGTCTGCTGACCGTTCATATTGAGATCACAGCTTGAGTAAAGTTTGCTGTCTCGCACCGTAACTTTATTAGGGTTAATGTTGATACAGCCAGTTGTTGTAATGAGATTGCTGTCTACCAGGGTAATAGCTGTATTACCGTTAAACTGAATGGCATTTTTAGCCAGGACGGTAACTCCGTCTAAACTGGTTCCGTTGGGAAAGGTCACATTTCCGTTTTCAACACAAACTACCTTACCCGTGGTAAAGCCACTGCTTGTAACTTGACTGGCGTTATTCATTGTTGGCGCATTGGCATAGACCCTGTCACATTTAATACCAAAGACACTGCTTGCTGTTCCTGATGGGCTTTTATTGGCTGCGGCAATCACAGCGTTACGGCGATTTATGTAGTTAGGGGTAACGGTAATAGGATCAGTTAGTCTGGTAGGCACACCACCCGAGCAAATAGCTGAATTAGCAGGGTTACAAGTATAGCTGGGCATACCAGCCGCCGCAGAAATAGGTAGGTGATCAGTTTCAATAGTCTCAAAACTAACACATTTACCATTGGTATTTCGGTTTAGGCAGGTAGAGAATGAGGAGTTACTAAGGGCGTTAATCGTATACCCTGCATTACCGTGTAAACCTGCACTTACAAAGTTATTTTTACCGTTTAGCGTGACGGTTCCTTCGGAGGCTAAACCGTTTGCTACCAAAGGGTTAATTTCCGTTTCTGTGGTTGTGCTCGAGCTGGTTACCTCTGCTGCCATCAAGGCTTCACTAATATGAGTAGCTCCTGATGGCCCTGTTGCTGAAACCTTTACAACAGCACTCCCGCTCGAGCCGTCGCGACTAAACTCAGTAACCGAATAGGCTAAATTTTGACCATTAATTGTTACTACAGGCAAGCTAAAATTGCCACCAAAATGCCCATTGGAAAAACTAGGGTAAGAAGCGTAAGTATTAAAATACATGTCTAGCGCGGCTAATGTTGCGTCCATACCTGACTCGGCAGCATATTTGGCAAAAGCCTTACTACGAACATTTTCAGCAATCTTCAGGTTGGATTGGGTAAGAAATAAACTACCTACAGCTAAGCCAAGTACGGCTAGCATGAGGATGAGGGAGGCGACGATAACTATGCCATCTTGACGTTTCATATACTACCTTTCTAAATAGATCCTTAAGCCTTTATAAGCAGAAGTTTGAATGCTTGGTTTGTAACCAGGGGAATTTCTAAAGATGCTGGTAAAAGGGCTTTGCCTAATTGAGTTGCTGATTCTGGAAAGCAACCGTAAAGAGTTCTTCCGCACCACTTTTATATTTCAGTTTTATAACCAGACCTCGGGCAACGGTACGGTCCAAATTAGAAGCCAGTGGAATGCGCGTACCGTATTTGTTTAACCAATAAACCACCTTAATGGCTTCAACACCATCAACAATACTGCGGGGATAGTTAAGACCTTCAGAGGTAAAGAAATTACCCTCTTGACGCATAAGCTTGTCCTGGTAGGTAAAAAAGTTAACCTCTTTAAGGGTTACTTGATTATTGGTTGTCCATTTATCTTCATAGTAGCGCACCGTTATCATATCGGTGTATTCACCCTGGGTCATTTTGATGGTAGGTTGCCCCCCAAAATTACGGGTACTCAATTGATCAACCTTCAGATCAGTTCCCCTGTAACCTGCTAAGCTAAGCTCATAAGAAAGCTGCGCAAGACCCGCGGAAAGAGCCTGCTGCTCATCGGCGTCATTTGCCTGTTTACGGTAAAGTGTATTACTCGAGACAAACAGCGTTGAGGCTGCTCCTAAGACAATGACAGTTAAAACCAGCCCCATTAAGAGCTCAACGAGTGAAAACCCTGATTGTTTTCTCATTACTGACCTGTTCCGTAATAGGTTAAGCCCGAGAGTTTAGAACGTATTAGGGTCGTTAAAACAACAGGGTCTTGCGAATTTGCCGTAACGGTTACGCTAACCAGGTGGGCAACAGGCGTAGGGGTATCGGTAGTGCAGTTAAATGCACCTGAACTAAACGTACAAGGATGCACCGCAACCGAGCAGCTTGTTATGTTGGCGTTAGAGTAACCAAGAGCGGCAGCGTCAGAGGAGTTGTTACCACTGACATCTGCCTGATAGCTGTCACAGGTTTGACCATCTGAGGCACTATAAACATAGTCACGGTAATACTGGCGTTTTAGCTCGAGCTCTGCCGTTGCCAAATTGGTCATTTCTTTAATGACCTCTGCCTTACGATTAACCTTTATCGTGCTAAATTGCAGCCCTGAAGCTCCCATAATGCCAATGGCAAAAATAGCAATGGCAATCATGACTTCAGTAAGCGTAAATCCTCGTTTATTCATTCCAGGCTAACCTTTCCACTAGACGAAACCCGAAGGGTTGTTTGAGTATTTTTACGGGTATCTGAAACAAGCAAAGTTCCATCTACTGTCTGACCATCACAGCCTCTTACGGTACTATTTGGCAACCAGATGATGCCTTTAACGCTTCCCCCTGAAAGATTATTGGTAACACTTACATTTCGGTAATCAGCAGCGTTTTTGATCTGTAAAACCGTAGTTGCAGTACAGGACATAGCATTGTTGGTATTGGCCAGCATTTTAAAACTACGTGCTGTACTATCCCAAACAACTGCTACCGCCACATTTCGTTTAATTGATTCAAAACGTGCTTGCTGAAGCATGGCTTTGGCGTCATTGGCAAGTAAACTACGCTGTGAAGGCATAGAAAAAGTGCTTAAAAGCCCTAAGGCTATACCCATAATGCTTAAAGTAACCAGAATCTCCAAAATAGTAAAACCATTATTTCTGGTACGCATATAACTCCTTCGGTAAAAACGAAGGCTGTTTTAAACCTTGGATTGTCTTGTTAGAAACATCCTGCGGTCGGTTGCGCTACTGGCTCGTTGTATTCCAAGCGCCCAGATGAGGAATACAGGTCTTAGCCTCCGTTTTATAGCTCATGTAAAACGTTTATTGCTCGTCTTGCTATAAGCTTTCGATTTAGAGTATAGAGAAATAAATCTTACAAATTTATTACTAAATCTTCGCAAAACGAAATGTGGTTTATTTGACACAATATTTTCTAAACCCTTTAGTTATGGAGAATCTAAAAAGATGCTTTATGTCTTCGGGCAAATGAGTAAGAAAAGTGTGACAGCTTTCGTTTTAGTTTTTGAATGAATAGACAGCGTCATCTAAAAAACAACTCAACCTTGTGAACCCACTTGAGTGAAACTGCTGCTCAAAATTCCTAATGTCTAACCTTAATTACCATCCTTACTCGCTCTTTTTCTCACCTTTAACAGTATTAAGAAATCTCAAAGCCAATCCCTAAATTCTTTAGCTGTTTAACATTTTTCTAAATTTTAAAGCCTAATACCAAGCCCAATAATACGCTTAATAAACTCTAAAGAGATTTATACCGCTCCCATCGAGTTTGCTATTCGTTTCAACGATCAAAGATCGCGTTTAATTCCTTAAGGAATTAAACGGAAAGAGTATAACTTT
>JAHEBB010000472.1 GCA_024642575.1 Trueperaceae bacterium
AGGGCTTTGGCATTCCCGTTAAGCGTTAAAATGTTTAACTATCAAGGCTAGACGCTGTACGAAACCTTTAGACTAACCTTCAGATGAGTTGAGGTAATCCTAGTGATAGACTTTTTTAACAAATACTCACCAAAGCGAATCGGCTGGCAACCCTATGTTTACTTGCTTTACCTCATCTTTTTGTTTTTTCAACCTATGTTTGACCCAGATAGCAAAGCCTGGGGTTTTCTTGTTATTGGTTTGCTCATTGCTGTCTTTATCCCCCTTTACTTCTGGACAGGTTCACAGCGAGGCTTAAAGGGCTTGTCTGGACTTGTGGCAATTTGTTTACTCGGCGTTCTTGGTATGACCTGGAATTCTGGTGCGACGGTCTTTTTTATTTACGCAGCTGCTTTAGCAGGGGTCGTCACATCATTCAGGCGAACGGTACACATTTTGATTGGGATTGAAGTCCTGGTCGTTTTAATTTCATTTTTTTCGCCCATTCCTTTACCTTACCGCATCTGGGCATATGCACCGACCTTTATTTTGGTGCCTATGATTGGCTTTTTAAATGTGTTTGAAGTTGAAAAAAGCCGTTCCAATGCCAAATTGCGCATGGCGCAAGAAGAGCTCGAGCATTTGGCGACCATTGCCGAGCGTGAGCGCATTGCCAGAGATTTGCATGATCTTTTAGGTCATACGCTTAGCATGATTACCTTGAAAAGTGAACTTGCTGCCAAACTCATTGATAAGAATCCTGAAAAAGCCAAATCTGAGATATCTGAGGTTGAGCGCATTTCCAGAGAAACCTTAAGCGAGGTACGTTCGGCGGTAACAGGCTACCGCCAAAAAGGGTTAATGGCAGAAGTTGCCAACGCCAAGATAGCGCTCGAGTCTGCTGGCGTAAGTTTTGCCTTTAAAGGAGATCCCGAATTGCTAAATGCTCTACAGGAAAGTACTCTGAGTCTGGTTTTACGTGAAGCTGTTACCAACGTAATTCGTCATGCCGGGGCAACGCGCTGTTTTGCTGAACTAAAAACGGATGATAAAACCCTAGATTTTGAATTGAGTGATAATGGCATAGGTTTTAAAGGGCCTATGGGAAATGGGCTAACAGGTATTCGGGAGCGGATTATGCTTTTGGGCGGAAGGCTCGAGCTTTCAAACCTCCAAGGAACAAGGCTTAAGATTAGTTTCCCTAAAGAAACGCAGGCCAGCCAGTTGCAAGCAAGGGCAAACCTGAGTTTGGAGGCTTCATGATTCGTGTGGTGATTGCCGAAGATCAAGGCATGGTTTTAGGCGCGCTGGCAGCATTACTCGAGCTTGAGGGTGATATTGCCGTGGTCGCTCAGGCCAGTGATGGTGAAAAAGCTTTAGCCGCGCTTAGAGAAAAGCAACCCGATTTGCTCATAACTGACATAGAAATGCCGCAGATGACAGGGCTCGAGCTGGCTCAGGCAGTCAAACAAGAAAAACTCAGTTGTAAAGTCATCATCTTGACTACGTTCGCTCGAGCGGGTTATTTAAGACGCGCTCTTGAAGCGGGCGCATCTGGCTATTTGCTTAAAGATGCCCCAGCCAGTGAACTGGCTGAGGCTATTCGCAGAGTTCATGCAGGGGGCCGAGCGATTGACCCAGAGCTGGCAGCCGAAGCCTGGACCGAACCTGACCCTCTAACTGACCGAGAACGGCAAGTTTTGCGCTTTGCTGCCGAGGGGAAAACCAGTGGCGATATTGCGCAGCAGATGGGTTTGTCAGATGGCACAGTACGTAACTATCTGTCTGAAGCTATTTCCAAGCTTGGGGTAAGTAATCGCATTGAAGCGGCACGTTTAGCCAGAGAAAAAGGCTGGCTATAGCCCCGGGATTATTGAGGTGGAGTAGGTAAGACGTTCATAAGTTCTTCAACGCTTATACCAAGCGTCTTTGCGGCAGCCTCAAAATCAGGTGGATTTCCCAGAGCCGCCATCAGTTCTTCTACACTCACGCCAAGTTGCTGGGCAGCTTCTGAAAAATCAGGTGGGCCACCTGGACTCCCACCGCCTGGACCACCCATATTTCCCGTCGAAGCGTCAACATTTCCCTTATAACAGTCAATTGAGTAGGGAGCAGAATCAGCATCATTTTTAGTTGCTAAGTGATAATGGTAAATACCCTCTGGAAATTCTGGCGTAGCTCCAAAATGTCCGCTACAGGCATCTAGGTCAGCATTTGTTACCAAAACGCCATTTTCGCCTTTGTCACCATATATTGGGAAACCATCAGCTAAGACGCCAATAATATGTGAGTGTTCTCCCTCAACATCTACTTTTGCGGTTATACAGGTTGGTGCACCGTGATAGTGATAGGTCGAGCCGTCCTGTAAAGGGTGACCGTTACAACTATCAACAAAAGCGGTGTGGTCATGCCCTTCAAACTTATCAAAAGCTATGTTGTCATCGAGAGCCACAACGCTGCGATCCATGTTTTCATAGTCATTAAACAGTGGTGCGCCACTAATCGTGACGCCAATTTGCCCTAGACTTGTGTCGGTTGCTTCAGTAGCATAACTAGGCTTTAGGGTTATTTCATTATCTATAGGACTCTCGGCAATATCTTGACCCGCTAAATAAGTAAAGTCGTCAATAGTGTTGTCGGCAAAGGGTTGAGAATTTACATCTATAGGAATTAAGTAGCCTTCAGCCAAATCATGGTTGGGCAAACCGTTTGATTCGTAGTGAAAGCTATCAGTGCCCAGAGTTACAGTTACATTCTCTCCCCACTGAGCAGCTTGAACACCAGCAGTTGTATCAAATGTATCTGGAGACGTTTGAGCTTTGCTTGAATTGCAACTATTTACAACAGCAAATATTAAAACGGCTGCTACCCCTGCGATAAGTAGACCATAAACAGGTTTAGTACTAAACATTTATACCTCCTTGCGAAATGAGTTAGAGAGTCGCGGATGGGCGTTGACCCTCTAACGGTTTAAGCATAAAAACTATGATGCCAAGCTGTCATCCCTCTAACGGCTAAAATACTTAGCCAAAGGTCATAGAACTATTTTCTAAACATTCCCAACGAAATAATCGATGATCATTCTTTTAATGCTATTAAAATTAGCAGATTTTGTCTAAGATTCTTAAGGAAGATACATTGACTAGCGTGCAGTCTTTGTCAGGGGGTCAATTTCAGTATCTTTTAGCAAGTCTTGCCCCATTTTGGTTAAAGCATCTTGAACCTCGGCATACTTATCTTGCCCCGCCAAATTGACTTTCTCTTGAGGGTCGCTCTGTAAATTAAAAAGGAGCTGTGAGCCATCTGTTTGTTCAATAAGCTTGTAAGACGCATCCCTGAGTGCCCAAGCATGCCCTGTCTCATCTAAATATTCTGAAAAGGCGTAGCTTCTACCCGTGAAATCTTCGGAAGCAAAACTTTTAGAAAAATCAATACCATCCAGATTGGCTAATGCTTCTGGTTTTACACCTGCAACGCTTGCAATGGTCGAGAATAAATCTGTGGTGTGAATGAGTGCATCATCGCTTACCCCCAAACGTTCTACGCCTTGACCAGCAACAACTAAAGGTACAGCAATACCACCCTGATAAAGAGTGTCTTTAGACTGAAAGCTTTGATATACGTTTGGGTCTAAAGCTCGCTTGGGCGTACCGTTATCTCCTAAAAAAATGATTAACGTATTGTCGCGCTCTGCCTCACTCAAACTATCTAGCAATCTGCCCATTTCAAAGTCTAAGGATTCAACCATTGCTAAAAAATACTCTCTGGTGTTGGCATTAATATCTGCTTGAGTACCACTTAAATCTCGAGTGTGCATATTGCTAGGTGGTAAATGAAACGGCGTGTGAGGGGCCGTATAAGCCAACCACAAAAACCAGGGCTGGGTTTGCGCATCTATCCAACTTATTGCCCTATCGGTAAATTCTGTGGTTATGTAATCAGTGCTCTGAACTTGCTCGCCATTGGTTGTTGATAACCAATTGTCATAAGCCTGAGCACTACCTGCTAGCATCCCTGAATAATAATCAACGCCCATCAAATTGGGGTTGTTAGCGTCACCATTTTGAGTAGTAGCTAAGTGCCATTTGCCAATCACAGCATCTGCATAAATAGCTTTTCCATCGGCATCAACAACATTTTCAGAAATAAGTTTTTGCAGTGATGTTTCTTCTAA
>JAHEBB010000087.1 GCA_024642575.1 Trueperaceae bacterium
GATTGAGCAAGTCGGAAGCTATAATGATCTTCACCGCGTTCCAAAAAACCTTTTTGTTGCGAGTTTCTTAAACCCAAATGCACTGGTTCCTGCACTTAATGTACTTAAAGGGGAATGGATTTCACCAGAATTTGCCGGCAAACTGGTTGGTTTTCGCCCTCAAAATCTGAGCCTAGATGCAAGTTCTACGCCTTATTCGCTCGAGCTAAATTTGCTCGAGCGCTATGACTTACCTGCTTTACCGATGACCCTCTTAACAACTGAGCTAAAGGGTGAAACCGTGTACGCTTATATTCCCCACCCTAATAGACAATTAGCCGAGCGACTAAAATTGGGCATTGAAAAACTGATGATTTTTAATGCCGAGACCGAATTGACCGAAGGATATTACCCATAAAAATATTTTGACTACCTGAATCCTATTAAAATTCCGCATTCTCAAACAAAACCCAGTCTAAAAATCTGGGTAAACTTAATTATGGCAAAATCCGAAAACCCAGTCGTTGTAATTGAAACCTCATTTGGCGACATAGAGCTCGAGCTTTACGCTGAACAAGCACCCATAACCAGCCAAAATTTTTTGACCTATATTCAAGATAATACTTATGAAAACAGCAGCTTTTACCGAGTTGTTCGTCAAGATACTATGGCGGCAAATCCTACACCTAGTACAGTTCTCATAGAAGTTATTCAGGGTGGTTTGGGCATGGCACACCATCCAAAGAAGCGTGCCCCAATCACCTTAGAGCGCACCCAAGATACTGGGCTAATGCATCTTGATGGCACCATTAGTATGGGTAGATTAGAACCTGATAGTGCCAATGCCGAGTTTTTTATTTGCGTCCATGACCAACCTGAGCTCGATTTTGGGGGTGCCCGAAACCCAGATGGGCAAGGTTTTGCGGCCTTTGGGCAAGTGGTGCATGGTATGGAGGTCGTGAGAAAGATTCATCAATGTCCGGCCAAAGGTCAAGCGCTCGAGCCTGCCATTCCTATTTTTACTATTCGTTTAGAGCGGTGAATCAGGTAGAAACTCAAAGGGGTATTCAGGGCATTATTGTTACAGGACCTGTAGGGGCAGGGAAGACAACCGTTTCCTTGGCACTTTCTGAGTTGTTAGAAGCGCAAGGTATAAGTCATGCCCTGATCGATATGGACTGGTTACGCTGGCTATACCCCTCGAAATCTCATGACCCATTTAGAAGTGAATTAGGGTATAAAAACCTGGCAGCTCTGGCAAAAAATTATCTTGCTGAAGGAGCAAAAGTGCTTATTTTGGCGGACGTGGTAGAGACGCTCGAGCAAAAAGAAATTTACCAAGAAGTAATTCCAGAAGCAAAAATGACGATTGTTAGACTATCGGCGCAAGAGTCAACGCTACATGACCGTTTGAAAAAACGTGAATCAGAGGCAACTTTACCCTGGTACAAAAACCGAGCAACCGAGTTGAAGGAAATTATGGAAAGTCGCTTGATCGGGGATTGGGTTGTAGAAACAGAGGGAAAGTCAGCAAAGCAATTAGCTGTGAGCATTGTTGAAAATGTGTTAGGTCTAATGGATTTGGGCGCTTCTTAAGATTAGAAACCTCTTGATTTGCCGAAACCAACCTTTGTAGTTCTAGAAAAACCAATTTTTATACCAAACCCGATAGGAGCGATATAAACATCTTCAGAGTTTATTAAGCGTATTATCGGGTTTGGTATTCGTTTCAACGATCAAAGATTACGTTTAATTCCTTAAGGAATTAAACGTAAAGGGTATTTAATGTTGTCAAGTTACTGAAAAACCTTTTCAAAAGCGGTGAAAGCGTTTTATACTTTTGCCAAGCATTATTAAAGCCTCAGCTTTTGAGGTTTCGTGAGTTGACTATGACGATTTTGGCCATTACTTATTTAGCTGGTTTAGGATTTGCAGTCTATTTGCACTGTGATGACCCCTTTATTGCTAGAACAAGATCAGTTAAAGGGCTCGAGCTGTGGCTCGAGCCGCTATTGAAATCCCTTTTATGGCCCCTGCATTTTCTCGTTTTTGTCTGCTGGCTAGGACTTGAAGGACTTAAAGCCGTTATGGATTAAAGGCCGCGCTCGAGCTTTTGCCTTTTGTCAAAAGTGCTGCCTATTCAAGTTTAAAATCCTCTGCAATAACTCGAGCGGTCATTTTTGCGCTCATCATAACGCTAGGTGTTCCGCCGCCTGGCTGGGTTCCTTGTCCTACCAGATAAAGATTACTGATATCTTCGCTGCGGTTATGCGGTCTAAAAAAGGCGGATTGTCTCAAGATGGGTTCAACCCCAAAGCCATTGCCCAGATAACTTGCCAGCTCGGTTTCAAAATAATCGGGGGTTATAAATTTTTGGTAGACAATACGTTTACTAAGCTCAGGGATGAAACCACGTGTTTCAAGAAATTCTAGAATGGTGGAAGCAAAACCTGTGCCGATTCTTGACCACTCGAGTCCACTGCCATTGTGAGGAACGGGGATAAGGGTATAAGCGGCATGATGTCCGACAGGTGCTAAGCTTGGGTCGGTTAAAGTTGGAATATGCAAATACTGGGAAAAGTCTTTGGCTAAGATTTTGCGGTCAAAAATATCAGTTAGTAGCTCCTCATAGCGTGGCCCTAAAATGATATTGTGATGCTTTAGCTCGAGCTTTAAATTGTCAGCTTTAAAGCCAAAATACAGCACAAATAGCGACATGGATTGTTTGCGTAATTTGACCAGACTATCGCGGTTCCATCTCCTATACTCGGGCTCTATGAGTTTAAGATAGGTCGTCGTGTAATCGGCATTTGAAACGACCAAATCGGCGTCTATTTGTTCGCCAGTTGCAAGCGAAATGCCTGTTGCTCGTTTTTTGCCGGCATCCCTTATCACATTGATTTTTCTAACATCTGCCTGATAGCGAATTTGACCCCCTAGTTCCTGATACTTTTTTAAAAGTGCATTAACCAAATGCCCAGTGCCGCCCATAGCAAAGTGAATACCCCAGGTTTTTTCGACAAAGTGAATCATGGCATAAATGGCCGGAACCCTAAGAGGGTTTCCACCCACCAGTAGAGGTTCAAAACTAAAAACCTGACGCATTTTGTCTGATTTGAAATATTTCTTGATAAAGCTAAAAAGGGGTTTTACAGCGTCAAGTTTGAGTAAATCTGGAACAACTTTAAGCATACTTGGTATATCGCCAAAATAGGTATAACCCAGCTCGAGAAAACCTCTTTCAAATATGGCTTTCGCGGCATTATGAAAACGCTCATAGCCCTCTAAATCTTCAGGGGCAAGCTTTTTGATCTGCTCTCTTGTGGAAATAGGATCACCGTCATAATCAAAAAAGGTACCATCGTCAAAATAAATACGGTAGAACGGTAAAATGGGTTTGATATCTACATAGCGGCTGGTGTTTGGACCACCACTTATGCCTGATCTGATGCGCTTTTCTTCGCCGAGAATGGCTTCGGGAAAGTCAGGCTCATTTAGCTTGGGCTGATTACGCTCGAGCGAAAAAAGTTCCTCAATAAAATGGGGGACGGTTAAAACGGTTGGCCCCATATCAAAGGTAAAGCCTTGCGCTTTATGAACATAGGCACGTCCCCCAGGTCCATCAAGCCTTTCCAAAATCATCGAATCAAAGCCTAGACTTTGTAGCCTCAATGCCAGCGAAATCCCGCCAAACCCAGAACCAATGACAAGGGCTTTTTTAGCCATTTTTAGTACCTAAAATCGCAAAAAAAATCATGTTCTCACTATAAAGGGCGAGAGTGTCCTAGATTTGGCGGCTCATAACAGTTTGGAATCGTTAAGGTTTTAAAAAATATTTTACTCTCTATAAGTGGGGCAATTAAAACAGTAAACCCTTGTACAAAGGTTTACTTGGATAGGCGGTGGAGATTGGTCGTTAGGTCGACCACCCCACACTAAATATTGTTTACTGATGCACGTCCGAGTTATGAATTCCGTAGACACTCTAGACATCTAATAAATGCGAGTATTAGACCTTAAATGTTCAAGTTGACGAATTTTAAATTTACTTCACGCTTGACCGATCAGTTAATATGCCTTATATTTTAAGGTATATTATTAGGTGGCTTTAAGGATAGAGAGACAAAGGTGAAATACATGCAGGACATTGCAATTCCAACCCTTCCAAGTCGATCATTAAATGAGACACTTAAGTTTTATAGAAAGCTAGGTTTTGATGGAAAGATTCTTGGTGTTGGTGACTCCTATGCCATTATGCAAAGAAGTACAATAGAGCTGCATTTTTTTAGCCATAGGGAGCTAATTCCGACTGAATCGTCGGCGGGCTGTTACATTAGAGTTTTAGATGTAGATAGTATTTATCAAGCTTTTTCAAAAACGCAGTTACCTCAGAAAGGAATTCCTCGTATGGATAGACTAGAAGAAAAACCTTGGGGTATGAGGGAATTTGCGATTGTTGACCTTGACGGTAATCAGCTACGTATTGGGCAAGCTCGCTAAAAATGTGATTGCGAATAACACCTACCAATAGTCGACTAACCAGGAATCGCGGTAAATTGAAACTTGCTTTGTTAAAAATTTAGAGAGGTAATAAAATATAGTGAATCCAAAGTCTAATGATAAAGGTTGCTGCTTTCTTAGTTATGTTTATTCATTCGTCATTCCGCCTTTAGCCCCAGCGAAGGCTGGGGGAGGCTGGAATCCATACGCAAGGGTTAGCATAAAACGCCGTTAATTACTCGTAATAAATTTGGGAAAGACTATAGTCATGACGTTTAACGGCACAAGGTTTTACTTTAGAGTATGAGCGCTGTGAAACTGAGCTGCTGGAATTAAGGATTTGCTAAAACTTTTTGTTCAAGCGAGGGGTCATAGCGCTTATACCCATTTTTACCCTGATACTTGACATGGTACATGGCAATGTCAGCACTTTTTTTCAAGGTCATAGCGTCCATGCCATCTTGCGGATAAATGGCAATACCAATAGAGGCAGTAATATGCAATTCCTTGTGCAAAAGCTCATAAGGCGAATTTAGGACCGATAAAATTTTTTGCGCTATCTTATAAATTAGGTCTTCTGAGATAATGTTTTCTATCAAAACTGTAAACTCATCGCCGCCCATACGGGCAATTAGATCACCGCGCCTAACGCAGTTTTTTAGACGGGCCGCAACGTGAATTAATAGTTCATCTCCAACATCATGCCCAAGGCTGTCATTAACCATTTTAAATTTATCAAGGTCAATAAATAAAACGGCAAATTGTTGCTTGTTTCCGTCGGCAATAAGGGTTGCGCGTTGTAATCTCTGCTCAAAAACGCTTCGATTAGGTAGCCCAGTAAGGCTATCGTGCTCAGCTTGAAAAACGAGCTTCTCGCGTACGTCTTCAAGCTCTCGGTTCAGCAATGCTAGTTCGACATTACGTAAGCGTTCTATTTCGGCTTCGTGTTTAAACCTTTCGGCTTCAGCCTTTGTCGTTAGAAATTGCGTTTTTCTGGCGACTTCTTCACTGTGTACTTCACGCTCGAGCTTGTGAAACATACGAGCATGCGTTAGAGCCTGCGGATAATTTCCTTGTTCCTCATAAGACTCTGATAAATAGCGGTGCGAGTTAAAAATATGCCGTTTTACTTCAATTTCTTGAGCAAGATTAAGGGCACTTATAAAATGATAATTTGCAGCTTCATGTTGACCCAGTTTTAATTCGATTCGCCCCCTCACTATAAAGGTTTCACATTCATTTTCACGGTCACCTGATGCTTGGGTAGTTGGTAAAGCTTGCTGACTTATGGTGTGAGCGTTTGAAAAGTCTTCAGCCTCTAAATAAGCTTTGGCAAGATTAAGTAGCAAAGAACCTTCAAGAGCACGCTCAGAAGAAGCCTGTATCTTTGTTAAGGTAATCTGATAGAGCCTGATAGCGGTATCAAACTCCTTTTTGTCATGATAATAACCTGCAACATTAATGGCGCAGATGCATTCGTATCTCAGTAAACCCTGAGTTTTAGCGAGTGCCAATGCTTCTTGATGATAATCAAGCGCTTTCTCAGCTTGCTCTAATTGGTCATGCAAAACGCCAATATTTATGAGCGCTCGAATGCGGCCTTCATGATCTGCATTCTCTTGAACAATTTTCAGGTTCTCGAGCTGGTACTGGATAGCGGTATTGTATTCACCTAGTTGATAGTAAACCAGACCTAAACCATTTAAACAGCGGGCTTCTAAACTTGTTTCTTTAAGCGATCTTGCCAGGGCCACGCCTTGTTCGTAAATATTCTTTGCTTGTTCAAAATGCGCTCCGCGAAAATAGGCAATCCCAACAAACGTGTAAGCTTTTGCGCGTGAGATGAGATCGGGCTGATTTTCTGCCAGGTCGATTAGCTGCGTACTCAGCTCGAGCGCTGCTGCAAAATCATTGGTTAAAAGGTACTCCATGCGCTCGAGTAAACCAAGAATGTCTTGGGCATTAGGTTTGGTTTTCTCAACGATAGTGCGCATCCACGACTCCAAGAAGCAAAGGGTAAGCGAACCCTAATTCCAATTCTAAAAGTTTATGCCAAAGGGTCTAACGATTTTCTTACTAGAGCTCTAGCAAGCGATTTTTTTTGGAAGTGTTTTGGTAAAACAACAGTTTATTTCTAGGCTAATTCTTTGGAAACGGGCATACAGCCATCAAAAAGAGGCGCTACTTCCTTTAAAGGAAGGCTTAGTTTTGTGAGTCCAGTCGAGTGCTGGATAGACCGTTTGCAGGTTTTACCTCGAGGCGAATCTCACCATTTTCTTCATAAACATTGACTTCGGCAACTAGCAGCAAACGGTCAAAGAGGGATTCATTTAGGGTAAAGTCACTGCCGTTGATATCCGCATAAGACTGATTTGCTGGGACGGTGATATTGGCAATTAAATCGTCACCATCTCGGTGTCTAATGAGCAGAGAAGCTTGACCATCCGTTTGGCAAACTTTATAGCCAGATGCTTCCGTTGCCCTATCACAACCCCAGAGGCCAACCTCAATGCGGTAAGTCCCAGGTTGAATATCGCGGGCGGTCCAGATTTCTAAACCTGGCTTGTTCGGTCTTGCGCCAATGCGATTATCTAGGGTAAGCCTCGAGCTTTCGTCTGGGTACGTTGCCTGGTTCCAGAAAAAGCGGTGACCTTTGGGGTCGGTAACATGTAAGTCAAGGTCATGCCTTTCGCTTTGCCACTCGAGCTCGATTACCAAAAAATTGTTCCGCGATAGTTCTGAAACTTGACTGCGTAGCGTAGTGGCAGATTGCTGGGCATCTTCAAGACTGCCTAAAGTTAGGGTGATTTTATCTTCTAAAAGTTTGTTGGTCGTTTCTGCGATTTCTAAGTCGCCAATAATGACCGTAATCTTTTCTTCTAAAAGCTTGTTTTTCGCATCCTTGTCATTAATATTGCCAAGTAAAACTGTAATTCGCTCGGCTAAGGCTTGTTGAAAGGCTTGAGCACTGTCGAGATTGCTAACCAAGATGCCAATTTGCTCTTCAAGTGAACTGTTCATGTTTTTTAAGTCATCTTGTAAGGCGGTTGCGTCATCAAGTTCAGTATTGAGATTTTTGACACTATCAATGAGCTTGTCACGCTCGAGCTGCAAACTGGCAAGCCGATTTTTAAACGCCTCATTTTCATTGTATTTCTGATTAATGTCTTGAATAAAAAAGGCAGAGGCAAAAATGAGCACCAATACCAGATTAAATAGTACATCGGTGAGGGAGATAAAAGGGTTAAAGGTCGAGCGTTTTTTAAGTTTACTGCTTCGCATAAACTGCCTCTAGTCTAGTCCAAACCTAAGCTGTTTTACTCTTGACTGATTCATCCTGACTCATTTCATCGCGAATATTTTTTAGCCCTAGCCTTAATTTCGCCGTTTTAGTCCAAAACTACGTGCCAGATCATTAAACTGTTCTTGCAAAAAGCTCTGCACTGTTTGCAAAAACGTCGCGTGTTGCCGTTCCTGACCTTCAACCAATCGGTCACTCAGGCTACCAAGATCTTGTCTGAGACCATCAAGCGACTGGGTTTGTCGCTCGACTTGCTCGGCGAGATGCGCGGACATATTGGTAAAGCCTTTAAGCAGTTCAAGGTTATTACGCTCGAGTAATTTTATGGTTTCTTGAAAACGCTCATGCAGTAACTCTGCTTGCTGCAAATTCCAGTGTCGCTCTTCTTCAAAGCGTGCTTGCGCCTCGTTGTGACTTGACTCGATGCCCAAACGGTGCGCAGCCAAATCCTGATCAATACGACTAAGGCCAATCAAGAGTTTGGAAGAGACTTCATTACTGACCTGATTCAAATCATTTGACATGCGGTGACCAACTTTGGCAACCGTAGAAGCATTTTCTGATAGAGAACTTGCCAGACCCTTGGTAACCTGCTGCGCCTGATCAATGGCACCTGTAAATTTATCTAAAGTGACACTCGATTTTTCTAAAGACTCCCCTAAAAGAATTTGTTGCCGATCGAGCAGTTCCTGAAATTGCTGCTGCATAGCGCTGTCTTGTTTGGGCAAAAGTAAAGGGGCTAGATAGTTAAAAGCATAACTTTCTAAGTCTGCCAGCATGTCTGATTGATGAATGCTGACTTTTTCTAAATAGCCCCTGGTAGTCACCGACATTAGCAGGGCAAAACCTGTCGAGATAAAGGCGATAAACATTGAACCCATGATGCGCCCGATGCTTAAGGTTGCGCCTTCACCCTGTAAGCCTGCCAAACCAAAATTGGCAAGGGCTATAACCATACCTATTACCGTGCCCATAATGCCTAAAAGCAAAAGGCTATTAGGGGTCTCTCGGGCAATTTCAAGCTTGTCTACCTCTCGGTCACTGATAGATTGCAAGGCTGCTGCAACATCTGGCGCGGCAAGTGAGCGCATAGCATGAAAGCGGTTAACCAGTTCTAAAAGCGGATTATTGTCAATGTTGCTGTTTCTGGTAATAAAGTTATAAGTATCGTCTAGCCAATACTCATGATGCTCAGTAAAGCGGCGTGTTTTGCGTAATTCCTCAAGCACCGTCGTAATCTGATCAGTCTCAAGATTGACTTTTCGCAAAGAAGCTCTTGCCCTTAGCGTTATGCGAAGCATCCAGATGAAGAAAAGAAGAAGTGAGGCAATAGGTACGTAAATTGACCAAATCATGCGTTTTCCCTTATTCCTACGTTAGTTTCTACCATAACATTCTTGCGTCAGGCTTACGTAAGAACTATTTCATCAAACTACGATATTTGCAAGTGGCGAGAGGCTCGAGCCTTTAAAAACCTTCAGCCTAGCCTTTAAGGATTTGCCAATAACGGCATTCTTAAAGCTAGGCTGAATCATTCATGGGATGCAGGATAAAAGACTATGAGCGCTCTATTCTCCTTGAAGTTTCCCTGGTTTTGCCCTTTGGGTGAGCTGCTTTAAGACAAAGGGTAGTATCAAACTGATGAGAGTGAAAGCCCATAAAACGAGCACAATTGGACCCTGAAAAAAGGTTGACCAATCCCCGTTGGAATAATTTAGTGCGCGACGTAAATTGACTTCCATTAGTTCACCCAGTACTAGCCCTAAAATGACAGGGGCAAGAGGAAAACCCATTTTGCGCATGATTAGGCCGAGTAAGCCAAAACCGGTCATCAGCAAAATATCAAAGGGGCTATTGTTTACAGAATAAACCCCAACAAAGCTTAGAGTGGCAACGATAGGCATGAGAACCCAGCGAGGTACCAAAAGGATTTTGGCAAACAAACCAACAAAGGGCAAGTTCAATATCAGCAGCATAAGGTTACCAACATACATAGAGGCAGCCAGACCCCAAAAAATCTTTGGATTATTTTGCATAAGGAGAGGCCCAGGTGTAATGCCATAACTTAACAGGGTTGCTAGAATTACTGCGGTTGTACCACTACCTGGAACGCCTAAGGAAAGCATTGGAATAAAAGCACCTACGGCAGCAGAATTATTGGCAGCTTCCGGAGCAGCAACGCCGCGAATATCGCCTTTACCAAAGGTATTTTCACGATCAACAATTTGTTTTTCGGTACTGTAAGCAATAAAGGTGGCAATAGTTGCCCCCGCACCGGGCATGACGCCAATCAGAAAACCAGAAATGCTACTTCTAAGCATGACCCAAAAGGAAGACGTGAGCTCTTTCATGCTGATCATGACCCGCCCTGTGAGTTTTCTGACTTCCCCCCCTACTTGGGTTTCACTGAGGATATTGAGCACCTCACTCACTGCGTAAAACCCAATGACCAGTACCACAAAGTCTAGGCCGTCATAAAGTTTGAGTTGACCAAAGGTAAAGCGTACCGTTGTTCCTTGAGGCTCGAGCCCGACTGTTGCCAATATAAGCCCAAATACCGCTGAAGCCAAGGCTTTTAAGGTATTACCCTCGGTTAGGCTCGAGAGTGCAGTAAAGGCAAAAATCATAAGGACAAAATATTCTGCGGGACCAAATTTAATAGCCAATTTTGATAAGAGGGGTGCAAAAAAAATCAAGAAGAAAATAGAAAGCGTTCCCCCAAAAAAGGAGGCGATGGCTGACATGGCCAGCGCTGGCCCAGCCCGACCTTGCTGTGCCATGGGGTAGCCGTCAAATGTTGTTACTACTGATGAAGCCGTACCCGGCACATTGAGCAAGATGCTTGAAATAGAGTTGCCATATTGTGAGCCGTAGTAAATACCAGCAAATAAAATAATAGATGACTCTGCGGGTAGGCCCAGGGCAAAGGTGATAGGTATCAAAATGGCAATGGCATTGATAGGGCCAACGCCGGGTAGCATGCCAATGATTGTGCCAACCAGTGCGCCGACAAAGACCAGTAGCAAGTTGATGGGTTGTAAGGCAACAGCAAAGCCCTGACCTAAAAGCGATAAAACGTCCATAATTAGCCTCTGAAAATGCGTCCGCTAGGGAGTGAAACTCCAAGGACCCAAACAAACAAAGCGTATAAGGCCACACTTATGCCAAAGCCTGTTGCTAACGCTTGCCACCACTTGGCACCAAAACGTTGGCTGACAAGCCCAGTCTCTAGGGTTGTCGCAGCGATAAAGCCAATCGGTACGATTAAAAATGCGTAAGCAACAAAGCTAGCTATCACTAGGCCAATATCCAGCCAATTTGCTGCTTCGGGCCACTTTGGCTTAAAGCTCGAGCCTGTTATTAAAATGGCAATACCTATGAGGGCCAAGATAAGAGCAAGTATGAGTGGAAAATCTTTGGGTCCTATAGGGCCACTACCAAAACCGGCTTTGAGGCGAGATGCCCCAAAGCCGTACCAAGTTGCAAAGATAAGAATGACAATCCCTGCGATGCGGTCACTCATTGCAATAAACCGAGGTCCTCCGAGATGGTATGAATAGCAGCAACTTGCTCTCTTACAAAAGCCTCGAAATCATCCCCAAAAAGGGCAAATTCAGCAAGGCCATTTTGCTCACGGAGGGTGTTCCACTCGTCAGAGGCAGCAACTTGTCTAACGGCGTCCACCCAGAAATTGTAGGCTTCGTCAGAAATACCAGGAGGTGCGTAAAATGCACGCCAGTTTGCGCCAATAACATCGTAACCTTGCTCTGTGGCTGTAGCGGTGTCAGGCAAAACAGGAATACGGTCGGGTGAAAGCACCCCAAGAACTCTAATTTCGCCAGCTCCTACTTGCGCCAGAACTTCAGAAAGGTCTCCAGTAAAGGCTGCTGCGCGTCCGCCAAGGAGTTCGATCATTGCGGCACCGCCACCATCAAAGGCCACATAGCGAATCGCCGAGAGGTCTTCAGCGCCTGCTGCGTTCATCAGCAATAGAACTTTAAGATGATCCCAACCACCAATAGCACTACCGCCAGCAAAAGCAAAATCTGCTGGTGCAGCTAAAATAGCGTCAACCAGCTCATTAAGGGTTTGGTAAGGGGAATCATTAGATACGGCGATAACCCCATAATCGGCACCAACAGCGCCTAGCCAACGAACATTATCAGCGGTAAAGCCTGCAAAGACATTTTGCGCGAGCCTTGTAGCAGTCGCGGTACTTGCGGCGATAATCAGATTCTCATCATCGGCGCGTTGCGTGACAACATTGGCAAAGGCTACACCACCACCACCACCAGTCATATTGGTGACTTTCATGGAACCAGGAATAATGCCTAATTCAGCCATGACCTGAGCGCCGGGAACGCGGCAGGTAAAGTCCCAACCACCACCAGGGTCAGCGGGCGCAATACATTCGGTGTTTCTGGGTGTGAATTGTGCAAAGCTCAAACTTGAGGCTAATGCAAGCAAAACAACAGTTAAAAGTCGTTTCATTAGTTTTCCTCCAAAAAATTTTATTTAACAGGTAACTTTAACCTCGACAAGTCCTGATGTCAAGCGTTAGACCTCGATTCCTTCGGAATTAATTGGAAAATTATTGTCTTTTGAGGACACTTTTGGGGGAAATTAATTGAAAATAAAATTTTATTTTATAAAGCAGATTTCAAATCAAGCATAACGGAGTCTTTGAATTCTTTTGCATCTTGCTGGTCAGGAATGCGGGTGGCTAAACGCTCGAGCCCTGAAGTTAAATCATAAGTTTTTCTTAAAACCTCACTGCTGGCAAAAATGGCCATTGGCCCAATGTACTGCGCTAGCGCGTCTCGAATATGATTTTTTTCGCGGTCGCTCAAGGTTTGCTCGAGCGTTAACAGCGTTTTGGCATTCTCAGGTTTTTGCTGGTTTTGCAAAGTCTCTAGTTCGCTAGGGAGCAGTAAACGCTCAGCGGGTTTTTGATTTCCCGTATAGAAACTACATAGAGCTTCTCTTGCATTGTTCAAATGTTGCCATACTGCAAGTTCTGAAGCGTCTGCATTTCTTGACCTGAGCGCAGCCAAAATTTCACTGTGTTCGTGATGAACGGCTTTGAAGCGCTTAATACTTAAAGATGAGCTTGCTATTAAAAGCTGGGCTTGCCCCAACACGCTATGAGCCTGGTCAACCAAACGTTCGTTTTTTCCTAAGCGAGCCAGCGTTTCGTGAAACTGCAAATCAAGATCAATGTGGGTTTCGGTATTGCCTTCTCTAGCACTTCTAATTTGTGCCAGCAAGATGTTTTCAAGCCCCACGAAATCAGCATCGCTGGCAAATTGACTGGCATTTCGGGCAGCTCTGCGCTCGAGCGCTTCACGAACTTCGTAAAGCTCCATGACATCTTGGGCATCAAAACTAGGGACGAAAAATCCTCGGTAAGGAATCAAAATAACAATGCCCTCACGCTCGAGCGAGGTCAGGGCTTGCTTGATTGGGGTGGCAGAAAACCCTATGAAATCGCATAAGTCTTTGACCACGAGCTGGGTTCCAAACGGAATGCGACCGGTGAGAATGGCTGTTCTCAGGCTCTTATAGGCCTGTTCACTCAAGGCAATTTTGGCGAGTTCTTGGCTATTCAAATCTACACGGTTCAAGAGGAATCCTTTTGGTTTTTGCTCAGTTCCGCAAGCATCATTTTAACACTGATACGAAGTCGTTCTATGGCCTTGGCAAGGGCACCAATTTCGTCGCTGCGGTTTACTTCTTTGTTTATACTATCAAGATCACCCAGGCTTATGCGATCGGCGGTTAGGGTTAGGCGCTCGAGCGGCACGACCAGTCGTTTGGTTAAGACATAAGCAACCACAACAATGAGTAAGGTTGAAATGAGAACTAAGAGAAAAGCATTGTTTTGTGCCTGTCTTAGCGGCTGGTAAGCTTCTTTAATGTCTTGTTGCACGATAAGCGTCCAGCCGAGGCCAACTTTGCTGCTGTAGGTCAGAATAGGTTTTTTATCTATGACTATTTGGCTAAGCTGGTCATCATTAACCTTGAGGGCAGGGTAAGAACTATAGTCCTGAAGGCTCTCACTTACTAATTTTGGGCTACCTCCGTGAGCAATGAGTTGTCCATTTTCATCAAGGAGAAGGGCATATCCCGTTTGCCCAATCTTTAAATTGGTAATGGCATTTGAGAGCACTTCGAGAAATGAGCATTCAATCAAGACACCTTTAAGTTCTGTACCATCTGTAGAATGTATGGGCACAGATAAGCAATGGGCGGGCTTACCCGTAGAGCGACTAATAAGGGTTTGTTGGGCAAAAGCCGCACCCTCTAAAATCTTAGTAAAATAGATTCTATCTCCCCGATAAAAGGTAGGGTTTCCTTGATCATCAAAAATATCTTGCCCACTACTTCTTGAAACAACGTAACCATCAAGGCCAACCGTTAACAGGCGGTAAGTCCATTCATAACTTGTTTCCATGGACACCAGAAAGGGTTTTTGCCGATTGGTATCCATAGAAACGATATCTGGGTGGGATGCGGCCTGTCTAAGAACCCTTAAATTCAAATCTGTCCAGGTATTAACTTGAGCCGCCAAACCAGCAGAGGTTTTTTCTAAAGTTAAACGGACATTGTCTTGAACCGTTTGGCGAAGTCTGAAGGTACTAAGTATGAGACCTGCTAAAGGAATAAGGGAAACCAGCCAGATAGCTAAGAGCACTTTGGCAAAAATGGGAAAATGGGGCCGTAAAAGACGAGTAAAGCGAAACTCGCTCGAGTCTGACCTTTTGGGCTTTTCTAGATTTTTCAAACCCAACACGGTTTACCTTTCCCTGTACTTTAATCATAAGCGAGTCAGGGTTAAGGTGCAATAAGCAAAAAAGGACTGCATGTTTTTACATGCAGTCAGGGGAGGGGGAGGATTCGAGATAAATCGGAAGCTTAAGTTAGGCTTTTCCTAAAGCGTTATCTGGAACGACCGTGTTTACAAAACTAAGAGCGGGAACTCGGATAATTTCAAAGTAAACTTGGCGTTCAGCTAGGGCTTCAGAATTAATAATCACGCCTTTGGTACCATGCCAGAGGTCCTGATCTTGGGTATCTTGGCGCCATACTTCAAAGGTTTTTACTTGAGTCATTTTCGACCTCCTTTTTTTGGCTAAAGCCTTTTTAAGGGCTAGGCTTTAGATAAATTAAGTTTAAAACCCAATTGTGAAGCTCGAGCTTGGTTTTTGTATGGAAATCGTTTAGCTAACGTTCATCTTTCAGTGATATTTGAGAGTTGGTAGATAGCTTCCCTTTCTCTTTATCGAAATGTCAAGTTTATTGATTCATAATTTCGGGAATAGCGGTTACTTGGTTTCCCACTTTGATGACTCCCCCTTTAATGACTCGAGCGGTTATGCCGCCGTGCCCCCGCATGGCGTTATAGCCCCCAATGCCAAAGTTTTCTTCCATACGAGAACAAGGGTGACAAGGGCCAGTACCTTCAAGAATCACATCGCCAATCTGGAAACGTATTTCTTTTAGTGCCAGTAAATTAATGCCAGAGACAAGTAAATTTCTGCGGGTTAAGCTTGGGTTAAGGTCGTTTAAGCCTAAACTATTGGCAACCATGGGTAAATGCTCAGCCTGAATAAGAGTTACCTGTCTTTTAGCTTTATCATTTGCCTTTTTGCTGTCGCGGTGGTCGCCCTTTAAGCCGATACCTACAAGGGCTTCCGTTTCTGGTACCAAGATAATTTCTCCGCGGTAAGTGGTTCTAAGCATAATCTGCTCGAGCCTTCCTGCTTTTGGGAAATGATTCATAAGTTCTTTTAGGTTATGCATACCCATGAGTCTATACTGCCTTTTTGGCAGGTCACAATAACGATGATTTCATTTCTAGGGTAGAAAATTAACTTGTAAA
>JAHEBB010000473.1 GCA_024642575.1 Trueperaceae bacterium
GGCTAAGGCTAGCCTATTAGAAGCATTTAAGTGAGCACCAAGGTGCTCACTTTTTATTTGGCTAAATTACCAAGGTTCTCAAAGAAAATCTCAAAATCATCTCGACTCTAAGCCTCTGGCGTAGTTTTTACCCTATGAATAAGCCTTTTGCCAGAGTAAACTGCACAAAGCATGATTCAGTATTACAGCACTCGAGACCAGCACAAAACCCTAGTATCTTTTGAAGAAGCGCTCCTTAAAGGTTTAGCACCTGATGGCGGGCTTTATATCCCTAGCGAGATTCCTGAGATTGATAGTCTTAATTGGTTAAACGCCCACTCTTTAGCCGAGGTTGGTAAAAAGGTTTTATCTGCCTGGCTAAAAGAGGAAATCCCTGAAGCAGACTTAAACCTCATTGTTGATGATGCGCTTAACTTTCCTTGCCCACTTGTCAAGTTAAGTGATGATCTTTGGGTGCTCGAGCTTTTTCACGGCCCTACCTTGAGTTTTAAGGACTTCGGTGCCCGCACCATGGCAAGGCTTATGCAACATTTCTTGAAAAAGCGCAGCGAAAAACGCCTTATACTGGTCGCTACCTCAGGAGATACAGGGAGTGCTGTTGCCGACGGTTTTGCTGGTCAAGATAATATCGAAGTTGTACTCTTATACCCTAAGGGAAAAGTTAGTAAGGTGCAAGAAAGACAGCTAATTGTCAAGCGGCCTGGTGTGCGCAGTTTTGCTGTTGAGGGCAATTTCGACGATTGTCAGCGTATGGTTAAAGAGGCTTTCCTTGATCCTGGACTTAGTCACTTACCTCTTTCCAGTGCAAATTCCATAAATATAGGACGATTGCTACCTCAGTCACTGTACTATCTATGGGCAGTTAGCCAACTTAAGCCTCAAGCAATAAGCCCTGTAAGAGGCGCAGAAGAAAGTAAAGAAAGCCTAAATTTCTGCGTACCTAGTGGCAATCTGGGCAATCTAACAGGAGGGATTTTTGCGGCACTCTCAGGTCAGGAAGTAGGGCATTTCATTGCCGCCCACAATGCCAATCACTTTTTCCCTGATTATTTACATGCAGAGGTGGACGCCTTTGCCTTTCATAAAACGATTGCCACTGTTTCTAATGCGATGGACGTTGGTTCTCCCAGTAATTTTGAGCGAATTTATCATTTGCTACCCGATAAAAAATTGAAAAGCTGGGTTTGGGGAACCAGCGTTGACAACAAAACCACGCTAAAGCGCATGAAAAGCTGTTATGAAACTTACGGCTATATTAGCTGTCCTCATACAGCCGTCGGGCTCGAGGGTGTAGCGCTTTACCGTGAGGCGACTGGCGACTCAAGCAGGGTCATTTCACTGGCATGCGCCCATCCCGCTAAATTTCCTGAAGCAATTACTGAGTCACTTGGTATTGCAACTCCCAAAGAAGAAGCGCTGGAAGTCTTATGGCAAAAAGAGACAAACGTAATTAGTATAGAGCCTAACTTGAGCGCCTTGAGGCGGCATCTTTGAAGGATTATGCTTTTTGGCTAGGCACACACCCAAAGCCTATTGACTACAAGCAGTAAGCTTTTAGAAGCCCCATTCCACTAACAGTCTGAGCCTGTCATCTATAATGAAAGAAACTGTCTAGACCTGCTACTCAAGGTTGCTTGACCAGATGACACCTGCAATCAATGACCAGATGATACCTGCTAAAACCTTCAAATATGCTCGAGCGCTTTGGGCAGGTCCGCAATACTATCAATCACCTGACTAGGTTTAATCGCTGAGAGATATTCATCGGCGCTTTGGTACTTACCTGTTCGCACCAAGATACTCCTGGCACCAATTTTTGAAGCGCCTATCATATCGGTTTCTACGTCATCCCCGACTACCACAACCTCAGAACCTTTAAGACGCATATCAGAAAGCATTCTATTAAAGAAGTTGCTACTGGGCTTTGCCATGACCTGTCCCTGATGCCCACTGGCATATTCAAACATGGCAGCAATAGCCCCTGTATCAAGATGAGGGCCATCTGCTAAAAAATAATGCCTACCTGGTTGCATTACAATAAGTTCCGCGCCATTCATAATGTGCCGAAAAAATCTGTCTAAGCTCGAGTAGTTAATTCCCTCACGATTTTCGCCTATAAGCACACAGTCAGGATTTATTTCATCACGCTCGAGCTCGGAAAATTCTGGCTCGAGCGCCTTAGGCAATAAACCCGTATAGCTATATTTATTTTTTTTCAAATAATCAAACGTGACCTGAGCCGCACTAAATATTTCTTGAATGGGCAAATCTAGGCCATAAGAGCAAATTAGCTCATGAAGTTGCATCCTGGTTTTGCTATCAGTATTGGTCATAAAGCGCAAACTATAACCCTCAGCGCGCAGCCGCGCAATAACTTCAGATGCGCCTTCTATAACCCGTTCTTTAAAATAGAGGGTGCCGTTTAAATCAAGGATGAGTCCGCGTATTGACATAAGGTTTTAGGCTGTGAAGATCACAATAGTGCCAAATTATAATCAGTTTTTGTCAAAGGTATTAAGCTCAGGGACACAAAGTCAGTTTTATGCCTCTCTAGCTGGCCAAATATGAAAAGTTTAGAAGATTTCGTTATTGGCAAATAAGCATAGGAACTTTGATTCGCCTTAAGATCTCATCTAAAATACCGCCAAGTAAAGGTTCAAAAAGGCTCGAGTACTCATAGCCCCCAACAACCAGTAAATCAGCATTTTCAGCTTCCAGAAGCTCGAGCAAAGCATCGGCTACTTTGCCATCCGTAGCTATATAGTTAGCCTCGAGCTCATACTTTTCCAAATAGGCCCTGGCGTTATCAATGAGTTTGCTGGCGTCGGTACCAAAATCTCTTACACTCACAACCACCATGGGTATTTTCCAATGTGCCACCATATTGGCAGAGGCAAACAGGGCAATTTCAGCCTTTGCCGAACCATCATAGGCCAGCAGCAGCTTGGTCAGTGGACTGGTAACACCCGGCACGGCTAAAACAGGTTTGGCAATGCGGCGAATAAAAGACTGAAACCCATTCTTTAGGCGAAAGCTCACTCCAGGAGGATGTGCCAAATTAGCAACCACCACATCTGCCCAACGCGCCCGCTCTGCCACAATATTCATAGGTTGGCCAATTTCAATCGCCAACTGCCCTCTTAAGCCTGCTTCTAAAAGTCGGCGCTGAAATTCTTGGCGTAAGTGCAGCATTTCTTCAGAATGCAGTATCTTGGCATCTCCCAAGGCGTGCACTGCGTAAATATGTGAGCTTTCTTTTTTTGCAAGAATAATGGCCTGCTCGAGCGCTTTCCAGCCTAGCTCTGTACCCGAGATAGCTACAACCATATCATTGGCAAAATACTCTCTAGGGTCAAGTTCCCTGGCAAGTTGCAAGCGTGATTTGCCTTTTATATCTCTGGCATGTTGCACAATCGTACTGGCTTCAAGATCCCAGCCAAGTTCACGGTTTAGCTTAATACGGTAATCAGCCAACCAGAGATAAAGATCCGTTTCGGTCCTACCCGGGAAATCATTTGCCACCTCACGTGCCTTAATCATGCTGATGATGGGCAAATAGACTTCGTCATACCAGTGTCCTACCGCTTCTTCATAAGGGACATCTCGCTTCAAATCAAGACCCATAAAGTACTGGTGCACCGCAATATGCTCTAAAAGCACTTCATATTGCCCAGGTACGGTCACACTTAGGTCACTATCGGGTTTTAATTTATGGAGCTCGGTTTTTTCCAGGAACTCAGCCTGCTCCGCTTTTAAAATCAGCTCATCTAAATCAAGCTCTGGGCTAATCGGCACCGAGCTATGCACATCTGTGACATAGGCTTCAATGGTTTTAAAACCCAATTGCCGCGCCACTGATACTCTATGATTGCCATCTTTTACAAAATAAGTTTCGCCAATGCGGTAAACCTCAATGGGCGGTACACCCCTTAACCCACTAATGGCCTTGCTGACCCCAGTCCAGCGAGGGGCATCACTGTCATTTAGGGGCTGAAACAAACGATTAAAATCACTGTAACGCCCAACACTACCGATGATAGCGTCTAAAGGAATGACCTCGAGCTTTTGCGTATTAGCTTCAACAGCACGCAGCTTTTTTCTAACCTCATCATAAGATAAAAGCTCACTGGATCGTCCTGT
>JAHEBB010000474.1 GCA_024642575.1 Trueperaceae bacterium
AGTTTTTGGCGCTTCATAATTAGATGTGTCAGGATCAGATTTATCTGCCTTCGTACTAGCTTCGGCTGTACGTCTGGTATTGGCTTCAATGGCAAATAGCACGCCAATAGACTCGCCTATCGCAACAACAGCTAAGCCTCCTAATGCAATCCCGACACTTGGAAGTAAGCCCCAGAAAAAGTAGCCTATTCCTCCTCGACCGATAAACCTAAGGGAGGAAACCAGAGTCATAGCTAAAGCAATAGCCCCTCCAATAACAATGAGCCAACCTATGACACCAAAGAGTTTTGAAATAAACATTAATACTGGAAACTTATTCATATGTCCTCCCAATAAAAACTGAATTATCAAATCTAAAATAATGAGCTAAGGAAACATGCGCGAAACCTTAGCTCGAGCCTGGGGAAAATGCTTATTTCACTCTGGGGCGATTGAAATTTCTATCAATAGTCACAATGAATCGCTCTTCAGCGACTTCACCATATTCACCACAGCAGTTTTGAACTGCCATTTCTATAACGTTGCCATTTTGTCGCATGGTGAAACGTACTTCAACAGTAGCATTTCCTAAAGCCGCATCAAACAAGGATGTACTGCGTGACTGAACCTTGATTGTGTCATTCGTTATTTCTACAACTCTAAAAAAGTCATGGGCGTCACTTGCCTGAATATCAACAGCAATTTCTTGAATAAAATCAAGCATTTGATCAACCGTTCCTTCATACTGATAACTTGAAAGACCAATTCTTGGCGCGCACGCTGCTAAAAGAAAAAGACTCAGGACTGTTAGAAAAACGTATCTCATATATTCCCTCCTAGTTTTTGTTTATGGCTCATTTCTTTCTTGCAGGTCTTTGGCATAGCTAGATAGCGCCTCGAGACTTGCAAAGTACTTCACTTCTCTGGTTCGCATGTTTTTCAAACTTGCCCTCCAACTATCACCTTTTTTGTCCTGCCAGAGCCTGAGCATAAAAAGGTCTTCCTTAAAGGGTTTTTGATTATCCAAAATGAAAACCTCTTTTCTCTGACAGCCTTCGTGGGTGGTTGCTATAGGTGTATAACAGGGTGTTCGGGTAAGGTTCGGGAGAAAACCAAGGCTCACTGAAAAATGGGGGAAAGTATGGTTTAATTTCTTTAACCGTGAAACTCAGGCTACTAGGTCAGATAGAGATCGATAGCTCCAGCGCTTTCAGTGACCTGGAAATTTTGATACTTAGTTACCTTGCAAGTAACGCTAAAGTTAGTCGTAGTTATTTAGCTGATTTTGTCTGGGGTCACCTTGATAATTTAAAGAATAGGCAAAAGAATGCCTCTGAATATTTGCTCGCCCTTCAAAGCAAGTTGGGCAAAACGCTTGATCTTTCTGAGAAAGGTTTTGTAAGCGTTAATTTAGCTTCAGATGTACAGGATTTTCTTGAAAACATAGAGCAGCAAGACTATCAAAAAGCGCTCGAGCTTTATCAGGGCCCCTTTCTTGAAGACGTAGAGCGCAATCGGCGTTTAACACTTGGAGAAGAGTTAGAAAGCTGGCTCATTGAAAACAGAGAGCTTTTTCAATCGAAGGCGCTCGAGGCTTTACTCAACTGGGCTGAACAAGCCTACCGACAGGGAAATCAAGATTTGGTAAGGTCGCTGGTTCTCAAAGCCTTTTATTTACCCAAAAACATCAGCTACCCTTTGCCTCAAGACTATGACCGCATGCACACCTTGTTACTCGCGATTGAGGCAAGGGAAGCAGAGCCAATAAAGAATGAAGCGCTCGAGCTTTTTGATGACTTGAGTTTTGCTAGCAATCCAGGCGAAGCGAGCGAGCGTCTTAGCAATACCAAAGGCCTTACTCGACTTAGCTTTCCTCTCATTGGTCGTAAACAAGAAATTGCAACCTTAAAAGAGCTTCTGCTAGATGCCAATCTCAAAATCATAACCCTGTTTGGCATGGGTGGTATCGGCAAAACCAGCTTAGCCATCTATGTGAGTAATCTTGTAAAGGATAGATTTGATCAAGTTTTTTTCGTCTCCTTAGAAGCTCTAACTAAAGATGCCACTCAAAAAGACTTACTCTTAAGCCTTACTCAAGCACTTGATGCTCCCAGTCAACACTCTGACCTCATAAATGCACTGGCATGGCACATTGGGCATAAAAAAGTGCTGATGATTCTGGATAATTTTGAATCACTTAAGCAACATTCGCTCATCCTTAGCAAACTTTTAGATAGATGCGAAAACCTAAGATTTATAGTTACTTCTCGCGAGGCTCTTTCGCTTGACGGCGAATATCTACTTAAATTGTCCTTACTTTCATCGCCCGAAGCTTTAAGCTTTGACAGCTACCAGAACAATCCTCGCCAGGCAAGCTCAATCCAACTCTTTGAAGTCTTTATGCGCACAAAAGGTACGATGCTGCAAAAAGATAATTTTGACCTAGTTTATGGTTTGGTAAAGAAGGCAAAAGGGCTTCCTTTAGCACTTAAGCTAATGAGCAGTTGGCTAAGCAGTTTTAGTCTTGAAGATGTCGAAAGTTTAACTGCCAAAGGTGATGGCTTTAGCGCACCTGACTTACTTGATATTTCTGAGCGCCACCGTGACATAATAGCTACTTTCAAAGTGTCTTTTGATTTACTCGAGACTACCGAGCAAAGAGCCCTGGCTAATTTAGCCCTCTTTAAAGCAGACTTTAGCTATGACGCAGCTAGAGAAGTCTGTGGCGTGAGCGCTCTGAGTTTAAAGCGGCTAGTAGAAGCGTCGTTTTTAGAGCACGATAAAGTACAAAGGCGTTATGGTTTTCATCCACTGGTTAAGGAGTTTGCTAAGACGCTTGGAAGTGATTTAGGGATTGAAGAAAGGCATGCAGAGTACTTTTTGCAAAGGCTCGAGCTTATGTCTGCAGAAGGAGAATTAAGAACTAATGCAGTTAAACAACTTAGCTCTGAACTAGAAGACATTAGCCTCGCATGGAACACCTCCCTTAACACTTTGGCTTCTGAAACCTGGCTAACCCAATGTCGCAATCTGCGCTTATTTCTTGACCAAGCCAATCGACATGCCTTAGGTTTGGGGCTTTTTCAACGCAGCTTGGAAAAATCTAACAAGGCTAGCGTTTTAAGTAACCTGGCATGGCTACAAATGCGTATGGGTCTTAGTAATTGTGAAGAAAATGCTCAAAAGGTGCTTTCTATGAATGCGGAAACCCTTGATATAAGTGCGTCGCTTATCATTTTAGGTGCTCGAGCCGAAGAAAAAGGTTTATATGAAGAAGCACTTGGGTATTTTCAGAAAGATTATGAGCTTCACCCTAAGCAAACTAACTTAGCAGCTACCGCGCTTACAAATATGGCGTTGATCGAGACAGAGCTTGGGCAGTTTTCTAAAGCTGAGACACATCTCATAGAAGCTAAAAACCTTTTTTATAAGCTAAAACGCTTTGATCAAGTCGTTTGGGCAAGTTATATTCAGGCACTCCTTTACGAGCAAATGGAAAGCCCTCAAGATGTAATCAGGACAGCAGATCAGGCACTTGAATTGGCAGATAAATACTCATTTAAGCACCAGCAGCAATCGCTGTGCAGGATTTTAGCGGAGGCTTATCTAAATCTAAAAAACCTTGAGCAGGCAAAGCTTTATCTATCAAGGTTAGATAAAGCTTCAACGGGATGGCTTAAAGCAAAATACAGTCTAATTCAAGCAAAATACTTGAACCAAAAAAGGAAAACCTCGGCAGCCAATGCGCAATTTATAGAGGCCTTAATTGAAATGTATCATTTACAAGATGAAAGTGGGATTCTTTCTTTACTGGTTGAATATATTTACCTATTTCCTGATAAAGACAATGTACCCAGCATTCTAAACTATTTGAGGCAATCGATTATTTGGAACCAATTAACAATTCGAAATAAAAATCGGGTTGAGCACTTTGTACCCACCTTTATAAAAGCAGATGGCGGCAGATTTCTAAATCTGCCGCCACTTGAGGCTAGCCTTCACTTAATTACGCATTAGTTCCTACCCCCCCCCTACGTTATTGCCTCCTCCATCTGCAATGAATTCGAAACTTGAGTCTATCTGACTAATGACATTGACACTGGGTAATACACTTAAACCTAGACACCCGAGTAAGCTAAGAATAAAAACTGCTT
>JAHEBB010000088.1 GCA_024642575.1 Trueperaceae bacterium
AACACGCTCGAGCGCACAGTGAAAAAACTGGCAGGTGGCCTCTCTGAAATTATCTCTGAAGCCGTAGATGGCGTTGTTCAGGCGACCATAAAAATTGTCTTCCTGGGTGTTTTAAGCACTCAGGAAGATGGCACTCAGCTAGTAGCCTTTGAAGGAGAAACCGCTTCAGGAAAACAGTTTGAGGGTGTGGCGCTTGGTGCAACCTATAACCTTGCTTCAGCTGAGGTAGGAATAAAAGGTAAGGCATTTACGGTGCAAGGTGAGCCTTTGCTACTAGCTAACGGCGTAACCACAGAGGGAAAATTTCCGCTGGTTATGATTGCAACCGAAGTAGATACCTTAATAAAACAACCCAGTACAGGTCAAACGCTGAGCGATCAAGGAACTTTAGAGTTAATTGCGCAGACCGTAAATAAAGGTGCAAGCTCGCCGACGGTATTTAGGTATATTGGCGAAACCGAAAAAAACCTTAACTTGTTAGGCATTGGCGTAAGCCAGATTAATGTGCCATCCAATGTGCAAGCGGAACTTTTGGATTGGCAGTCAACAGGTGATTTGCGTCTTGAAGGGGCTGTGCTCAAAACTGACATTGGTTCAATCTTAAAGGCCAATGTCGAAATAAGGACGAGCATTCAGGGAGAAACGCAGACTCTAAAAGCAGTTACTTATAGTGTTTTGCTTCAGGGAAATAACTAGGGCTAGGCTGTTAAGACCCTGTTAAGACCTCCTTTTTAAACTTACTTTAGGTTAAAGGAGATCAAAATGTTTTTAAGCATAACAGTGCTAAGTTTGGTAGGAATCGTGATTTATCGTTTTGTTCAAAGCGCTATTAAAAAGTCTGCGGCTAAGTTTCTTTACCCAAAACGCAGCCTAGCCAGCTCGAGCCCAGCCGATTACGGTTTTGACTATGAAGACGTACGTTTTTATAGCTCAGATGGTCTTACTTTAGAAGGCTGGTATCTTCCTGCTCAAAGTCCAGAAAAGGCAACCATTATTTTTGTACATGGTCTCAAAGGAAATAGAGCCTCGTTATTGAGGCAAGCCGTGCATTTACTTGAGCAGGGTTATGGTGCTCTGCTTTTTGATTTAAGAAATCATGGGAGTAGTGAGGGGCATATTACTACCATGACAGCAAAGGAAATCTTTGATGTTGAGGCTGCTCTGGCGTTTTTAAAGGCTCGAGCCGAAATTGACCCCAACAATATAGGCATTATTGGACATTCTTTGGGAGCGTCTACAGCTTTACGTGCAGCTGCGCGTCACGAGTTTAAATTTGTGGTAGCGCAAGCAGCATTTGCTGACCTTTGTGACAGTATGCATCAAGCAGCCCGTAGCCTTACGGGTTTGGCTGCTCATAATCTGCTATGTAAAGGCTTACTACATCCTTTTGTTCTTCTAATGATTGTTTATGCCCAAAAGCAAGTTGGGCATAAAGCAAAAACAATAAGCCCTATACGCGACCTTGCCACCATGACGCCCCGCCCCTGTTTGTTTATTCATGGTCTAAATGACAAGACAATAACCGCCTCTAATAGTCAGATTCTTTTTGATTTTGCCCGAGGGGATAAAGAGCTGCTCTTACTTGAGAATGTAGGACACTCTGTAGATAAATTGGTAAGCCATTCACAGGCATCTGTGCTGGCATTTGTTGAAAACTATGGATATTCGAAAAACTTAGCAGCAAATAAACCATTAAAGCCTCATTATACGTCTGTAGCTAATACATCTTTAGTTAATGCACCTGTAGTTACCACGTCTTCGGGAGCCTATCTTTTGTAAAGGCTAAGGAAATGAGGGTTTCTGTTAGGTATTTGGGTTGAGACAAAGTGAAGCTTTTGGTGAACAAGGGTTTTTAAACGTTTCGAGGTAAGTAAAGAAAGGATGCAAAATGGCACAGTTTACAGAGGTTACGCGTACGTCCTGGGGAAGTCGCCTGGGCAAGTCAATACGAGGAATTGGTTTTGGTCTCATCATTTTTGTACTGGCGTTCCCCCTACTTTTTTGGAATGAGTCAAGAGCGGTCAAGGTTGCCCGTACCTTAGATGAAGGTCAGGGCATTGTTGAGCCAACTTTGGCAACGACAGTTGAGCCTAGCCTCGAGGGCAAACTGGTGCATATGACGGGTCTTGCCAATACCCAAGAGGTCTTACAGGATGGGCTTTTTGGCATCTCTACTCAGGCCATTAAACTTAGCCGTCAGGTTGAAATGTACCAGTGGAAAGAAACAAGCAACTCGCAAACCAAAAATAAAACAGGCGGCTCGCAAGAAACTACAACGACTTACGACTATGAAAGGGTTTGGTCAGCAGGGCCGATTGCTTCAGGCAGTTTTAAAGTGGCAGAGGGGCACCAAAACCCGACTAGTATGCCTTACTCAGGCGAAGACTGGACAGCGCAAAATGTGAGTTTGGGTGCTTATACCTTATCAGAAAGTTTGACGGGTAAAATTAACAACTGGCAACCTTTGAGTCTCTCTGAGACGGAACTAAACAGTATTGCTCAGCAAGCTAATGTTACTGTAGAGCCTTCAACTGACTGGGTTTACCTGAACTATTTCGGCTCGAGCGCTGCGCCTGCCATAGGAGATTTGCGCATCCGCTATGAAATAGTGCCAGAAACCACGATTAGCATTGTTTCACAGCAAGAGGGTAACAGCTTTAAGGTCTACCAGTCAAAGTATGGCTCGAGCATCAATATGCTTTCTATTGGCGAAAAAACGCCGACAGAAATGTTTGAAGCTGCTGAAAAGGCAAATACTGCTATGACCTGGGGATTGCGTGTTTTAGGCTTCCTGATGATGGCGGGTGGTCTTGCTGCTGTCCTAGCGCCGCTGGTCATCCTGGCAGATGTGCTGCCCTTTTTAGGCAGTATGTTAAGGGCAGGCTCGAGGCTAATCGCAGGTGTTTTGGCATTTTTCTTTGCGTTTATCACGATTGCTATTGCCTGGTTAGCTGTGCGCCCGATGCTAGGGTTTTCCCTTATTGCCCTTGCAGCGATCGTTCTTGTGGCGGGTATCGTGCTAAGTCGCCAACGAAGTAAGCGGGTAGCAACATCAACTGCAGTAGCCTAAAGCTATATTTTTATACGAACCTTTTTCAGCTACCCCGTACGCTTGCGGCGGGGATTTTTATTCTCGTATGAACTTTTTCGCTTTGGTTCCAAATAAGATTTTTGTGACGAACTGTTTGCTCAAATAGAAGCAGACGTAGATGGTGGGCATACTTTTTTTCACTTTTTGGGTACCTAAAGTGAGGGCGAAAAAGGGTGTTAGATCCAGGCGTTTAGTCTATGAGTAGGTGCCTGACGGGGTTGTGTTCATGCTTTTAAAAATGATTTTTCGCGCTCGAGTCTGGCTTGGCATAGTAACTTTGGTTATGCTGGTAGCCTGTGGTTCAGAACCTGTTGTGGTTCCAGAAACAACGGCCGAGAAGGCTAGCTGGTCGGTTAATCCTTATGTGCTTAGCCTGATAGGTACGACCTATGATAAAGCAGCAAAAACCGCCTCTTTTGAATTGGCAAATACTGGGACCGTTGCCGGGCAATTTGAACTTGCTAGCGAAGCAAAGTGGCTTAGTTTGAGCCCGACTTCAGGTACGCTCGAGCCTGCTGCCAGTACCCAAATAACGGTGCAGTTCACCGAATGTATTAGTAGTCAAGAATTCAAGACAAACATAGATATTAGTGGCAGTGATGCAGAACAGATAGTCAGTGTTTTTTTATCTTGTCAAGGGGCAGATCAGCCAGACCTAGCGGAGTTAAGTATTCCTGAGCTAAAGGCAGAAATCTTTGGCTCGAGCACTGGGGTCTTAAGTTTTAGCAATAGAGGCAAGGCTGCACTGGAGTATACCCTGGAAGGTCAGGCTGACTGGCTCAGCCTTGACGCTAGCTTTGGAACTGTTTTACCCGAAGAAACCAAGCAGATTAATCTTGAGGCAAATTGCACCGATAAAGTTGGTAAGTTTGAAACTGAGCTGAGCTTAGTAACAAATGACCCAACCGAAGCCGAAACGCCTGTTCTTATTCAGCTTGACTGTGCAGACATTGCCCTGGCAGATATTTCAGACTTAACACCTAATAGGATTGAAGCCAATACAGAAGTTGAAACGAGTCAGACGGCAAAGCTAAGTTTTACAAATCAAGGGCAGGCAAATTTGACTTTTGGCCTCGGCGAATTGCCTGATTGGCTAACGGTTAGCCCTATGACAGGTAGTCTTGAACCTGCGGGTTTACAAGCCTTAAACCTTGTTATGACCTGTTCAAATCAGGAAGAAACGTTGTACTGGGACTTGAGCCTAAAGACAAATGATCCTGCTGAAGCAGAACTAAGCATACCTATAGTTTTCGATTGCACTTTGGCTCAAAGCGCAAATACTCCTGATATAAGCTCACTCACTCCCAACCTTATCCATTTAAGTGCTTTTACCTCTAAGCAAACCAGTGCAAGTTCAGCGTTCAGCTTTAGAAATCTGGGTACTGCCGATTTGACCTATCAAATTGAAAAACCTGTCGAAGCAACCTGGTTAAGCCTACTATCGGTTCAGGGAACCCTGAGCGCGGGCTCGAGTCAAAAGGTTGATCTGAGCGCCAATTGCGATAGTACTGCAACTGAGAAAAGTACCACCTTAACCCTTACTAGTAATGACCCTGATGAAGCGCAAAAAACGCTTGATATTACCCTAAGCTGTACCGATTTGCCCAAATATACACTCAATCTAAGTTTGATAGGACCAGGGGCAGTTATCAGCAGCCCTGCTGGAATTGATTGCGGTGAAAGCTGCAATGCAGAGTTTGATTTAAATTCCTTAATTACGCTTTCGACATCGGGCATAAGTGGCTCGAGCTTTAAAGCCTGGAAAACGGGGCCTTGTGTGGGTCAGGGTGAGGTTTGCACTTTTATCCTTAGCAAAGATACTGATATGACTGCCGAATTCAGTACAGGTAAATTTGATGTTACCTTCCGTTTTTCGGATTCGAATTTGAGTCAATCGCAAAAGAAAATTTTTGAAAGTGCGGCGGCACGTTGGGCAGAGGTTATTGTTGGGGATATGCCAGATCAGCAGGCAACCATTCAAGGTAAATTCTGCGGCGATATTCCAGACTTTACAGGCGTTATTGATGATTTAATGATAGATGTTATTGCTCCTTCTATAGATGGGGTTAATGGCGTCTTAGGCCAAGCAGGGCCTTGTTATGTACGCCAAAATGGCGTTACTTACTTTGGCATTATGCAGCTTGATAAAGCAGATATTAATAGTTTGGAAGCGAGTGGTCAGCTCGAGAATGTGATTTTGCATGAAATGGGTCATATCTTGGGGATTGGCACGCTTTGGGAAAGGGTCTTTGATCTGCTGGACTATACTGGCTCGAGCTGCGCTGAGGCAAGTACGATTGGCTACACTGGAACTCATGCCAAAGATGCTTATAAAGCTTTGGGTGCCAGTGGCAATGTTCCTGTTGAAGATACAGGCAGTTTAGGAACCAAATGCGGGCACTGGCGTGAGGCTAGTTTTGTAAATGAATTGATGACAGGCTTTCTTAATTCTGGTCAGGCTAATCCTTTAAGTAAGCTTACGATAGGTAGTCTAGAAGATATGGGCTATACCGTAGATTATGGCGCAGCGGATTCCTACGCTTTGCCGACACTACGTTCCCAATCACAAGGAAAGGAAATCGAAGAAATTATCTTTATGCCAGTCGTTTTTGACTAAGGTTTTAAGATAATTTTAAGCAAAGGAGTCATTTGATTTTAAGCAAGTGACTCCTTTGCTGTTAAGACCTTGTAAAGACCAGTTCTTTAAACTTTTACTAGAAAAGAAGGTTAGCTGATTCTGGTTTTGAGCGCTCAAAAAAACGAAGGGGTAGCGCAGCAGGCTAACAGCCTTTTAAAGTGAGCTAAGGAGTCAATCATGAAGTCATTTTTTGGACACTGGATATTTTTAATCGGCCTTGTTCTGGCACTTCTGGTGGGGGCAGTCAGTTTTTACTTTGCGCGTCCTGCTCTTGAGGTCTTGAACCTAGCTCTTGCTTCAAGCTCCTGGACAGCAACCCCTGCAAAAGTGGTTTATGCCAATATCGATAGTAGTTATGGCGACACGACCTCATCAAGCAATTACCATGAACCTCAGGTGCGCTATAGCTACGCCATTGATGGACAAAATTATGAAGCCGATACCATTCTATTTGGGCATTTAAGACTAACAAATCGCGCAGGAAAAGCTCAAGCAAACCGCATCCTTGACCCCTACCGCAATAACCCTACGGTAACGGCTTATTACAACCCTGAGAGCCCGGTACAGGCCGTGCTCGAGCCTGGGTTTAAGTTGCGCTCCCTTCATGGCCTAGCCAATGTAGGGCTGGGGTTTGCTATCGCTTTGGGTATTGTAGGTTTTTCTTTATGGCTTGACCCCCCTTTTAAACCCCTAAAACCTGTTGAGGTTGTTAGTGAATAATCAAGAGGTTGCAAAAGCGCTAGATGATCTTTTTACCAGTTTTGACTTAGAGGCAAAGCCCTACCTTCTTTCTGGGCGTCAGTATCACGGAACCCATGAAGACAGAGGGCTTCATATCTACACAAGAGCTGTCAAAATATCTAATAAAGGTGGGCAAAGTCGCTACATGGGGCACAATCTTGAGATTCTCTTAGATAGCCCCTTAAAAACCAGAGCTGCCCTAAGTCATGCGGGTAGTGTTACGGGATTTATAGATAGAAGTTTGAGTGGTTTAGAACCTGTTCCCGTTTTAGACTTTACACAGAACGGCTTTAATTTTAAGGCGCTCGAGCCTCACTGGGCAATGAGTCTGGTTGATGAAGCCAAAGCACTAATGCTGCAAATTGCTGAGCAAGATAAGCAAACAGGCTTTATTTCCTTGCGTATTTATCCAGAAGCGGTGGGTTTATCGCTCCGTTTGCACTGGGAAGTGATAAAGGCTGAGAAAGTTAAGCATTGGCTCGAGCAAATCCATCATTTAGCCAGGCTTGCTGAGAGCTTGCCCTCACCGAGTCAGCCCGTAGAAGAAAGCAAAAATGAGCATGATTTAAGGCTGAAACGGGGCATTTCCAAAAAAGCCTTGGTTATAGGTATTGCTATCGTCTTAGGCCTGCTTGCTCTACCTATCTTGACCCTTATGGGGTATTTATAAGCCTTAGCTGAATAAATTTTGGTTTAGGGATAGTCTTAGTGATCTTTGAGCATACGCCTGGGAAGCTAAGTATTTTATAGGAACGTTTGTTTGAATTCGAGTTTATTTTAATGTAGGCTTTCCCGATTTTAGGCGGTTCTTCTTCGCTTATAGTGATAGTACACTTCATTGATACCTCGTTGATAAACGTTTTGTTAGCTTTAGATAGGACGCCTAAATTGCTTAACAGACTTGCTAATCTTTTACTTATTTATTGTTTTCTAAGTACGCTAATTTTTGCTCAAGAGAAAGAAAAAGCTGAGCAGGGGTTGCAGGTTTATAAAGCGTCTTATTGTGGTCTGTGCCATCAAGATACAGCAGCTGGAACTAAAGGGATCTTTGGCCCTCCTCATGACGGTATTGCTGTTATAGCTGAAGCGCGGATACTAGACCCCTACTATAGGGGTAAAGCCAAAACGGCTGAGGACTATATAAGGGAAAGTATCCTCGAGCCTGAAATTTACCAGGTGCCTGGGTTTGAGCTTAGTCCGCACCGCATGCCTAACTATAAACATTTAGCCGAAAATGAGTTAGATGCCCTCATTTTCTTTTTACTTCATCAGCAGGAGGTGATAAACGACCAATAAGCTAGGGCTTTATAAGGGAACAGGAAAAGGTAGTTACTACAAGGAGGAGCAGGATGAAATATCTATTAGCATTAGGAATCTTAGTTGTTTTTGGTTTTGGCTTGGCCCAAGATGTTGTTGCCGAAGGCTTTAATGGGCCCCAAGGCATATTGCTGGCAGAAGATGGTTCAATCTGGGTTATTGACTCGGGTATGGGTGGAAATGATGGAGAAGTTACAGCCTTTTTTCCCAATGCGGGAGCTGAAGTTAAAGCAACGTACGGAAATACTGCGCGTGTTGTCAAAATAGCTCCTGATGGTACGCAAACAGAAGTTGCAAAGTTGCCATCAATCAACGTGGGTCGTGAAACGACTGGAGGCGCAAGACTCGCCGGTTTAGACGGAAATGTTTATGCCAGCAGCAGTTTTTGGGTTGAAACCGCTGGGCCTGATGCTCCGCCTCTCTTTGGCAGCATTGTTAAACTAGCCGATGGCGGTGTTACGGAAGTCGCTAGCCTCTGGGCGCTCGAGCGTGACAAAAACCCGGGTGGCTTTATTGCCGAGTCCCATCCTTACGGGCTTCTTGCAGGACCAGATGGCATGCTTTGGGTTGCCGATGCAGGAGGGAATTCCCTTATAAAAGTTAACCCTGCAACAGGTGAAAGCGAAGTTGTCGCGGTGTTTGATGGTGTTCCCGGACCTTTACCCAACCCAGGCAGGGGAGACGCCATGGAGTCTGACCCCGTACCGACTGCGGTTGCTCTTGGTAGTGATGGTAGCGTTTATGTGTCTTACCTTGTAGGTTTTCCCTTTATTCCTGGTTCAGCCAAAGTAGTTAAAGTTGCTGCTGATGGTAGTGTCTCTGACTATGCTAATGGTCTAACATCTTTAACTGATTTGCGTCTTGCGCCAAATGGCAAACTTTACGCCATTCAATTCGCCAAATTTGGTGAGCAAGGCCCTGCACCTATGAGTGGTGCTCTGGTCATGGTTGCTGAAGGCTATGTTGAAGTGGTGATTGATGGACTTATGTTTCCAACCAGTGTTGATTTTGACGCCGCGGGAAATGCCTATATTACCGTTAATGGAGTAGGGGCACCAGGTTCAGGTCAAGTTGTCAAATACGAGGGTATAGCTGCCCCTTAAGTTTGTGCCAACAATCCCAGTATTAATCTGGATAGTCTAGAGTAGAGAAAGAAAGCCTCTCTAATTTGAACTCACTTAATCCCCCTTTTAAAGAAGGGGGATGTTTGTATAGGTTCTTATACCAAGCGGAATTGATGATGTGGCATTATCATCAATTCCGATCTTTGATCGTAGGCTTAAATAAGCTAAGTATTAGTACACTGACTTTTCAGGTTGGTATTAGTCTGCGATAAAGGCTTAAATAAAGACGTAAACTGATTATCAATGAATCCAGAACCCTATCAAAAATGGGGCTTGGATAGGTGGAGATGCAATGAGCAACGAAAAAAATATAACTAGACCCTTAAGAGTCGTGACCTTTAACTTTTTACCTATTGGTTTTAGGCTACTTACTGAGTGGATACACAAGATGGGTCATCACCATGTTCTTGCGGTAACCACGCCAGGACCAAAGTCTCGCCCTACACCTGCTTATAAAGAGCTGATTGCAATGGCACCGAGAGACCTTGAGGTGCTTGTTACAACACGCTTAACTAAGGTTGCGGCCCCGCTCATTCGGGAGCTTAAACCTGACCTTATTACCTGCTTGTCTTTTCCTTACCGCATTACTCCCGAGCTTTGCGAAATTCCTACTTATGGAGCCGTAAATTTGCATCCTGCGGTGTTGCCTGCTTACCGCGGGCCAAATGTCATGCGGCAGTTTTATGAAGCTGCGCCCCTGTTTGGAGCGACTGCACACTGGATTGCTGAAGACTATGACACAGGTAATATCTTGAGCCAGAAAGCTGCACCGATGCCCGAAGTTATTGATGAACAGGTCCTTGGGCAATGGGTGGGCATGATGTCAGCAGCCATTGCGGAAGGTATGGAAAGAGCAGTTGCTGGCGATAAAGGTCAGGTGCAAGATAATGCAAAGGCCAGCTACGCAGCACCTTTTAGTGAAGAGGAACGTTTTTTAAACTGGCAAGACCCCTTTCCATATTTAAAGCGTAAAACCTTGGCTTTAAATATGGGTGATGCCAGCTATGCAAGGGCAAAGATTGGGGGAGAAACCCTGAGAGTTTTGGGGCTCGAGCTGTTATCAAGTGAGCAAACATACCCTTTAGGTAGCTGTATTGAGCGCTCAGATGAGAGCATTGACATTCAAACGGTTGGGGGAATCGTTCGCCTGAAGGTTAAACCTGAACCTTGATTCACGGTTACTATTGGCTATAGTCTGAAGTTTGCAAAGAGGATTAAGACTTTAGTCTGACTTGCCGAGCTAAAATTTTTTTTATGATTGGCCTATGACGAACTTTATTTGTAAAACCTGTGGTATTCAGTTTGAAGCTAGCCTCGAGCCGCCTCAGTTTTGCCCTATCTGTGAAGATGAGCGGCAGTATGTACCTGTATCGGGTCAAGCCTGGACAAGCCTAGAGACAATTCAAGCAGCTCATAGCAATGTTTTCACGCAGCTCGAGCCAAACCTCTATAGCATCAAAACCGAGCCTAAATTTGCTATTGGTCAACAAGCTCATCTTGTCATCCGACCCGAAGCAAATATCCTCTGGGATTGTATTACCCTTTTGGATGATGCCACAATTGCCAAAGTAAATGAATTAGGGGGGGTCCGTACTATTGCTTTAAGCCATCCTCATTACTACAGCACCATGAGCCAGTGGGCAGAAACTTTTGGGGCAGAGCTTTATATCCATGAGGCTGATAGGGAACATGTGGTTTACCCAAGTAAGTATCTCAAATTTTGGTCAGGAGAGAGGCTCGAGCTATCAGGTGCCACCCTGATTAATGCAGCAGGTCATTATGATGGTGGAACGGTTTTGCATGTTCCTGAACTAGCAAAGGGTAAAGGTGCTTTGCTAACGGGCGATATTATTCAAGTCGCTTCTGATACTGCCTGGGTCAGTTTTATGTACAGCTACCCTAATATGATTCCTTTATCAGTAGCAAAAATTAACCACATTCTTAAAACAATTGAGCCTTTTGCCTTTGAAAAAATTTATGGGGCATTTGGCGGTATTGTTCAGCAGGCTGTCAAAGCTGCTGTCAAACGCTCTGCCGAGCGCTACTTAAAAGCGATTAAGGACTAGGAATTACTACTTTTAAGTTAATCGACCTGACTTCTGAAAGATCTAAACACTAGGATTTTAACTCCCGCAGCCAGCAAAAAGGCAATGAAATTCAAACGGTGTTAGCCAATCAGTATGAGATGATTTTGTGGCGTAGACAGTACCTCAACCCCTGTTTCAGTAATCAGTACATCCTGCTCGACACCAATTGGGCAACCGTCAAGATCGGTCTGACCATGCACCACAGGCTCTACTGTATAAACCTCATTGACTTCTAAGGGAATATTGCCTCTTTGCCCATATCGTGGACCAATAGGGGCTAAGAGACTACCACCATCATGAATGGTTCGGCCAATCTGGTGACCAAGCGCATGGGGATACGGCTGGATGCCATTTGCTTCCTGATGGCGCCGAGCAATGGCGTCAATCTCATGACCTTTTTTGCCAGGTTTAATCGCTGCAATGGCTTTGTGCATGGCGTCTTGCCCGACCGCATAGCGGTGCTTAACATGGGCAGGCGCGTCAGCTTCATGCTCTAAAAAATAGTACGCTCGTTGAATGTCTGAAGTGTAACCCTCAAAGTAACAACCAATATCAATAAGCAAAGTATCTCCTGGGGTAATGGGCTTGTCCGTTGCGGAGCGGTGACCTATGCCGAAACGCCCTGCCATCACATTGGCCCCATCTCCAAAAGAGCTCGAGGTTTTGTACTTGCGCTGCCGCTCTTTGATAAAGCTGACAATGTTGCGCTCACTCATCCCTGGTTTTATAAAGGCATCAACCTCTTGCAAAATGTTTTCGGTTATCCTAATAGCTTCTCTAATACGTCTAATTTCTTCGGGGCTTTTTTGAGCGCGAAGCGGTTCCAAAATACTTTGGGATGAAATGAGCCGAGACTCGAGGTCAGGCAAATCTAAAAGCTTTTTTAATCTGAGAAGTAGACCGTAACTAAGACCATCCATGAGAGCATCATCTTCGGAATAGTTCATGGCAAAGGTTTTTAGGCCATGACTTTTGATGATTTGCCTCAGAGGTTCGGCAAAGCCCTTTGAGCAGGGAATAACTTCATCATAAACGCCAGTAGCCTTGGCATCTTGCTGGTCATAATCGGTAACAATGGCAATTTTTTTACCTTTTTGAGTAAAAATAAGAATAGTTTCACCAATGGTGTCAAAGCCAGCAAAAAGGGGAGCGGCACGGTCATTTTCTTCGCGGCAGGGAATTAACCAGGCATCAGCTTTGAGCTGGGGCAATAAGCTGTCTAGCTGCTGATGCTTTTCATGAATCAGCTTAAGTTCATCTGTGTGCATACCTTAACTTAGCACTTTGCCGATTTTTTACTTGCTGTATGGCTAACGCGCTCTAAACTCTGAAGAAGTCATATCAGTGTGACCAATAAACTTGTTAAATAGGAAATATATGAGTATCATGTGTAATATACACACTATATGTATGGAGTTGATATGGAAGCCGAACAGATAGCACCTAAGAGCGAAATCGTGAAACCTCCCTTTCCCCTGACAGCTTTGCAAAGTCTGAGCTTAGTACTTGCTAGTGTGTTACTTGGCGTCTTGGCCGATGCCTTGTTTCGCGGAGGCTTACCTGGTTTAAATGTAACGGTATTTGAATTAATACTGCTTACGATGCTTTATGGTTTAGGCAGATTTGGGCGGCTCGAGCCTAAACCCAATCCCCTTTTGTTAAGTGCGCTTACCCTCCTGGCTCTCGTTTTCTTTTGGCGAGCATCGCCTTTTTTGCAGATACTTAACCTCGCTGTTTCAAGTTTTTTGCTTTTTCTGATTGTGGCGCAACTTAGCTACAAAAGCTTTTGGCAAAGCCATTTTGGCGAACTGATTCTTAATGGCTTAAGGGGCATGTTTGGCCCTTTTTTTAGCTTCTTTACCCTGGTTTTTGGAACACCCTGGAAAGACTTAGGGCAGTATGCCAAAGGTCGAAAAAGTCGCTGGTTACTGGCAAGTTTACGAGGCTTGCTGTTTGCTCTTCCTTTACTTGTAATTTTTGCTTTATTGCTGGCATCAGCGGATGCGCTGTTTGAGCAGCTTTTGCAGCGTACTTTTAGATTTGATCTGGGCGACTGGTTAGGGCACAGCCTTATCATTTTCTTTATCGCTATGGCGGCGCTGGCGCTCTTGGCGCAAACCTTTTTAGACAACCGCTGGCACCATTTTGAACTGACTACGCCTAAAGTTTTGCAGTTTGGTCTCATTGAAACAAGCCTGGTGTTTGGTTCGCTTTGCGTCCTATTCTTAAGTTTTATGGTGGTACAGGCTAGCTATTTATTTGGGGGCGAAAGTCGCGTCTTGGGCTCGAGCCTTAGTTACGCCCAGTATGGGCGGCGTGGTTTTTTCGAACTGGTTACCGTCACCGTTTTACTGCATATGGTTTTACTTGTTGGTATGTGGTTTTGTAATCAGGAAAAAGCAAAACGGCTCTACAAAATATTGGCAACGATTCTGGTTGTTTTGCTTTACGGTGTTATCATTTCTGCCTTTAGCCGTCTAAATCTTTATATTTCTACCTACGGCCTAACCGAATTGCGTTTTTACAGTAGCGCCATGATTTTATGGATAGCCGTGGTCATGCTCTACTTTCTCTTTCAGCTCTACAGCACTAAGGCACCTAAACTTGTACCGAGTTACCTGATTTTAGGAGTCTTAGGGGTATTTGCGCTTTATTTAAGCAACCCAGATGCCACGATTGCCAAAACCAATTTGAGCCGTATAAGCCCAGAGAGCGAGTTTGACGCCGAGTATTTTAGAGAATTAAGCTTAGATAGTGTTGTGCCCATCAGTGATTACCTTGCCCAAAACCCAAATTTAGCTGTTCGGTTTAAGCTACAGCAGGTTTTAGAGGATAAAACCCATAATATTCATGAAACCGATTGGCGTAGTTTTAATGTTGGTAGATGGCAAGGAGAGAAAATGCTTAAGGGTAAATAGAGGATTTACCTAAGAACATCTACTTAAATCTTTGCGGACGGATTCTGCAAGTTTATCCCACTGTTCATCTGTGGTTTCGGAAAAGCTTGTTGCCCACTTATGCTCGTCTTTTAGTTCTTCAAGCCAGCGAGTTGCAATAGCATTCTGAGCCTCGAGCGGTAATTTCTCAAGTTCACGAAGGGCTTCTTGGACTAGGGTGCTATTCATCTTATGCTTCTACCTAAGTTTAGCATGGGCGAATAAAAAAGTATGCCCGATTAGGGCATACTTCAAGGTTAAATAAGGGAGTTTAAGCGTTATAGGTTCTCGAGGTCACACTGCCGCCCGTACCTGTCCAATTGGTGTGGAAGAACTCGCCACGGGGTTTGTCTAAACGCTCGTAGGTATGCGCACCAAAGAAGTCACGCTGAGCTTGAATCATGTTGGCAGGTAAGCGCTCGAGCCTGTAACCATCATAAAAATTAAGCGCGCCGCTCATAGCTGGGGTGGGTATGCCAAGCTCAACTGCTTTGGCAACCACTCTGCGCCAGGCTGCCTGAGAGTCATGAATCGCCTTGGTAAAAAACGGGGCCAAGAGCAAATTTTGCAACTCAGGATTGGTTTTATAAGCTTCCATAATGTCATTTAAAAAACGACTGCGAATGATGCAACCACCACGCCACATCTGCGCGATGCCAGCATAGTTTAGGTTCCAACCGTACTCGGCAGCAGCAGCTCTAAAAAGCATATAACCCTGCGCGTAACTGGTTATTTTTGCGCCATAAAGGGCATCTTCTAAATCTTTTAAGAAGGCTGCTTTGTCAATGCTGGGTTTGCTGTCTGGGCCTTTTAGGGTTTTTGAAGCGCTGACGCGTTCATCTTTCAAGGCGGACAAAAAGCGCGCAAATACCGCTTCTGAAATGAGCGTTAAAGGAATGCCCTGCTCGAGCGCATTGACACTGGTCCATTTCCCCGTGCCTTTTTGCCCGGCGCTATCAACAATTTTTTCCAGAATAGGCTGGCCGTCATCATCTTTTACGCCAAAAATCTCCGAGGTAATTTCAATCAGATAGCTGTCCAGCTTGCCCTTGTTCCACTGGGTAAATGTTGCACCCATTTCTTCTGAACTCATGCCCAGAACATCTTTCATCAGATGATAGGCTTCAGCAATCAGTTGCATATCGCCGTACTCGATGCCGTTATGAACCATTTTTACGTAGTGCCCTGCACCACCCTCGCCGACCCAGTCACAGCAGGGTACGCCGTCAACTTTGGCAGAAATATCCTGCAAAATGTTTTTGACAAAGGGCCAGGCTTCGGGGTGTCCACCAGGCATAATGCTTGGGCCGTGACGTGCGCCTTCTTCGCCCCCAGAAACACCCGTACCAATGAATCTTAAGCCTTTGTCTTTGAGTTCCTGAGTACGGCGAATCGAGTCTGGGAAGTTTGAATTGCCGCCATCTATGATGATATCGCCTTCTTCAAGAAAAGGCTCGAGCGACTCAATCACTTTATCAACCGCAGCGCCAGCTTTGACCATCAGCATCATGCGGCGTGGGCGTTTTAGGCTGGCAACAAAGTCTTTTAAGGCAGCAAAGCCCTGAACCTTTGAGCCTTTGGCGGGGCCATTTACAAAATCTTCCATGACCTCGGTGGTGCGGTTATAAACACTCACGGTATAGCCATGATCATTCATATTCATAACTAGGTT
>JAHEBB010000475.1 GCA_024642575.1 Trueperaceae bacterium
TATGTGCCATTTGCTTGGCTTCTCATTTGCACCTAGGATTCGTGACCTTAAAGATAAGAAGCTTTATACCTTTGAACATCCTAAGCTTTACCCAACACTACTACCCCTTATTGGGGGTAAGGCAAATCGCCATAAGGTCAAAACTCAATGGGATGAGGTGTTGCGTTTAGCTTGCTCGATTAAACAAGGCACTGTCACAGCTTCCTTGATGCTTAAAAAGCTTGCGGCTTACCCTAGACAAAATGGCTTAGCTTGGGCCTTGAGGGAAATAGGGCGGGTTGAGAAAACGCTCTTCTCCCTAGAATGGTTTCAGAATCCAGATTTGAGAAGAAGAGTTTCGCAGGGGCTTAACAAAAGTGAGCTGCGTAATGCCCTAGCTAAATCTGTTTTTGTACATCGACTAGGAGAAGTTAGGGATCGCTCGATGGAGAGTCAGTTGCACAGAGCAAGTGGTTTAAATCTGATCATTGCGGCTATCGTTCTTTGGAACACGGTTTATCTTGAAAAGGCTGTTGCTACCCTCAGGGATAAAGGCATAAGCATTACGGATGAGCAGCTTAAACACATTGCGCCTATTGCTTGGAATCACATCAATTTAACAGGTGACTACCATTGGGATTTCTCACAGCAGAGTAGTTTGGATAGGCTCAGACCACTCAGAACTTCATAGTTAGAATTGGGGGTATGGATGCTTTAGCGTACAATTACCCCCAATTTATGATACTGCTGGCGAATTCCAAACAAGGCTAAAAAGTAGGTTTTGAAATAAACTAAGACATAAGCTTTGGGAGGTAAGTTATGTCTTTAAAACCGGTTGAGTTGATTATTCCCGAGTTAACAAAAAGTGTGGTTAAAGCTGCCTTTCCTAAAGGTAATGCTTACCTAACGATGCGAGATGAATTGGGTAGCATCTTTAAAGATGAAACGTTTTCGGAGCTCTTCGCTGTGAGAGGTCAAGCTGCTTACTCCCCAGCACGATTAGCGCTTGTTTTAATTGTTCAATTTGCAGAAGGTCTAACTGACCGTCAAGTAGCAGAGGCCGTCAGAGCAAGACTTGATCTTAAATACCTCTTAGCTTTAGAGCTGAATGACTCTGGCTTTGACGCTTCAATCTTGCCTGAATTCCGTGCTCGTCTTATTGAAGGTGGTTTAGAAGAACAGCTACTCAATGACATGCTCGAGCTATTTAGTGGATTGGGTCTTCTTAAAGCTAAAGGAAAACAAAGAACTGACTCTACGCATGTCTTGTCAGCAGCGCATGCTTTAAATCGCCTAGAGAGTATTGGTGAAACGATGCGCTTTGCTTTAAACCAGCTAGCTGCTGTAGCTCCAGACTGGCTTAAAGTAAGGGCAGAAGAAGAATGGTTTAGTCGCTATGCCACTAGGATGGATAACTACAAACTACCTAAGGGCAAAGCCAAACGCAAAGAACTAGCTGAAACTATGGGACAAGATGGCTTTATGCTTTTACAGTATATTTATGGTGAGCCTAGTCTTGCTTATCTTGCAGAGTTACCAGCAGTAGAAGCCTTAAGACAAGTCTGGTTGCAACAGTTTTATCTTGAAGATCAAGGCGAATCTACAACTAAACTGGCTTGGCGTGATCAAAAAGACTTACCCCCAGGAAAACTGCTTATCAATAGCCCTTACGATTTGGAAGCTCGGTACAGTGTGAAAGGGCAAACGACTTGGACAGGCTATAAGGTTTTCTTAACAGAAGCGTGTGATCAAGGACTACCCCGTCTTATTACCAATGTGGAAACCAGTCATGCAGCTACGGGTGATTTCGAGGTGACTGAAGCCATTCATGAATCCTTAGAGCAAAAAGTACTTCTACCCAAACAACATATAGTTGATAGTGGCTTCACTACCTCTAATCTTCTGCTTACTAGCCAAGAAAAAGGCATTGAGCTTCTTGGGCCTGTAAAGCATGATTACTCTTGGCAAGCTAAGGCTGGAAAAGGTTTTGCAGCGGCTGAATTTAAGGTTGATTGGGATAAGAAAAAAGTTATTTGTCCTCAAGGCAAAGTTAATCGTATTTGGAAACAACAGAAAGCTTATGGCCATAAATCAACAGCGAGTATTTACATTGAATTCAGACGTGAAGACTGTTTTGTTTGTCCTTCAAGAGAGCTTTGTACCAAAGCCAAAGCAGCAGGAAGAGGTCTTAGCTTAAGACCTCGCAGAGAGCAACATGAAGCCATGTTACATGCACGGGATTACCAGCTTAGTGAGGAATTCAAAGAACGTTACAAAGCCAGAGCTGGCATTGAAGGCACAATCTCTCAAGCTGTTCGTCGTTCTGATATTAGGCAAGCACGGTACATTGGTTTAGCTAAAACCCATCTACAGCATGTCCTTACTGCTTTATCCTTAAACTTCATAAGAGTAGCTAACTGGCTTGAAGGCAAACCCCTTGCTCAAACTAGGATTTCAAGATTTGCTGCGCTAGCAGCTTAAAACAGTGATGGATGAATTCGCCAGCAGTATCATTTATCTAGGCACCCCAAACTGAAAGATTATTTAATGAGCCTTAGTTTTGAAAAGATGTTGGATGCTGAAGAGGCTCTCAAGTTTGCATTGGGCTGTATCAGATGAGCCTCAATCCGATAAACCATCAGCAGTTAAACTTTTCTGCCTATCAGCACCCCTCTAGACCTGAGGTAGCGGTAAAGCGTAGGTTTTGAAATACTCAACCTTTCCGCAATCGCCTGAACACTTAAGTTACCTTCTTTGTAAAGCGTTTCTGCTGCCATGGCTGTGGCCTCGGCTTGTTTAGATAAACCCCTGGGTCTTCCCCCAAATCTTCCCCTGGCTCTGGCTGCCTGTAAACCTGCTTGGGTTCGTTCTCTTATAAGGTCACGCTCAAACTCGGCTAAAGAAGCAAAGATATTAAAAACCAGTCTGCCCTGGGCAGTCGTGGTATCAAGCGGATCATTGAGACTGATTAATCCCACTTTGTTTTCCATAAGGTCTTGCGTTAAAGAAACCAGGTGTTTTAAGGAGCGCCCCAATCTGTCGAGTTTCCAGACAACCAGAATATCTTCTTCCCGTAAATGAGCGAGTAAATCTTCAAGTACCGGTCTGGCAGTTTTTGCACCACTGGCAACTTCTTTATAAATTTTCTTGCAGCCCGCTTTTTCTAGAGCATCTACCTGCATGTTATAGCTCTGGTCTCTGGTACTGACTCTGGCATAGCCAATTTTCACACCAAACCACCCAATCGTAATACAAACTCATCTGTCACTAGGTATAGTTTACATTGAATAGTGTAACGAGTTTATTTAACCAAGATACCAATAATTAATTCTGATATTAGACTTATGCTTATGAGTAACGAAAAACGACCGTTTTATGTTACTCTTCAATATAATATTTAAAAGCTAATTTGATTCACTTTCTACAATCGCTTTATTCGAAGGGGTTCACTACGCTTACCCTAGTTCTAGCTACATCAGTTACATTTCTGGTGACCAGACTTAGACCATGGACTAAAGCTGTTGCCGCCAGAAGACCATCAATAATAGGTAAGGGATTTCTGGCATTTAATTTCCCCCAAACGTCTGCAATCTGATTATCAATGCCCAAGATACGATCTCTATAATCTCTCTTTAAAATATCAAGCCAGGATTCATAAACCTTAGCCTGAATAAGATCTCGGTGAGCTAGTCGCTCTATGCCTTGCCTGATTTCACCAAGGACCAAAACACTTAAATAGAGTTCATCGCCCTGGACATTGGTATACCAATTGAAGACCCCGGGATTTGGTTGGGCTTTCCGCAATTCGGAAATAACGTTTGTATCTAGCAGATAACTCACAGCTCAACCGTTCTGGCAATTTCTCTGGAACGTTCTATCTCTAATACAGAAAGATCTGGCGCAGAAAGCAAAAAAGCTTTAAAATCATTCTTGCTCCCACTTAGCTTACGATACGTATCTGCTGAAACAACCACAACAATTTCTTCTCCATGTTTTGTAATAACCTGAGGACCTTCCTCTAGGGCTTGCCTGATCACCTGACTCAATTTTTGTTTTGCTTCTTGCACTTGCCAACTCATAGTTCTCCTAAGTCTAGTCTGTCTAGATAGTATATCAGGGTTCATGCAAATTTTATACTCAT
>JAHEBB010000476.1 GCA_024642575.1 Trueperaceae bacterium
TAGTTGGTATCAGTCAGAGAATGAATCAAGAACCCAAACGAACCCCTAAAGCCTGAGATAATTTCAAGCTCAAAGTTTAAATATATTTAGCTCAACCACTATGCTGAAGCGTAGTCAAAGACAGGCTGGAAGTAAGCGCATATTTATTGCAACAGGGGCATTGACCAGCCTTGCCTTTATAAACTATTGGAGCGTGACATCAACACGCTTCCCCATTTTGATCAGGACAAGCTGCAAACCTAGTGTCAATAGCTTCGTAAATGTGTTTGGCCGCTTTGGTCGCTTTTTCACCCGACTGCAACAATTCATCAAGCGACTCAACCCAGTTTGCCAGATAGGGAAAACTATAGTCAGAACTATCTAAACCAAGTAAATCAAAGACCAAATAAGCACAACTTTCTGCCTCTAACTCGGCCCTGACCCTTGGACTATTTAGATCATGAAGTAAAGCATGAGCCAGCTCATGGATAAAGGTCTTTAAAGTTTGTAAAGCAGGCAGTCCAGATTTTAAACCAATTGCTTGACGTTTGGGGAAATAACAACCTAAAGCCTGACTGTGTTCCAAATCAAAACTGACGCTGATCTCCTGACGGGCTGAAAAAGCAAGCAGCTTGGTTATCATCAGTAAGACTTTGGGTTCATCATCAAGACCGCTTCTGAGTAATTGGGGCTTTGCCAATTCAGGTACACTGTCACCCTCGGTTTGAGAGACATCAAAGACATAGACTGCTCTAAAACCTTTGAGGCTGCGTGTTTGTGAGGCATCCGAATCTGACCCTACTTTGCTAAAGCTAGCCTGAATTGACCCTGACGTTTCACTAGGATCATGCTTTATAGAAAAGATTAAGGGTGCCAGAATCGTAATGCCTTTTTCTCCCTTTTTAACCTGTCTGCCAAAGACCAACCATTTACGGTAGCCTGCTACTATACTGGCTTCTGGACATTGGCTCATGATGAGCATGGTGTTAAAAAATGAATAGGGATAGAGACGGGCTTTAAAGGCTAGCGCCTGCTTCCAAGTGTAGTCTTGCATAAGATTAGCGACGCCTTGATGTAAGCGTTCTAAAGCCTTCTCAGTCACACTTGGCTGACTGGCTACTCGTTTAGTATCCACGTTTTTAGCCTTCATGTACCGAACTACGGACTTGCTGTTTTGAACCTGTAATTGCTTTGGCATTTTGCCTCCAAAAGAAAAATCCCCACCGTTTAGGTGAGGGTTACTAGAACTGAGCCTTAAAAGGGACGGAGCGAGTTTAAGTGGTTGACTGTACAAGTCAAGCCTTAGGAGTTAGCTTTGTAAAAGTCTTTCAGGGTTAATGTATAGCGAGCTTTCTTGGATTTAACAAAGATATATTTAAGCTTATAAAACAAACCTTTTAGGATTAGGTAAAGACCGAAGCCCATCAGGACCGAACTGAGACAAGCGTAAATGAGTACAAAGATTTCAAAAGACTGATGCATGGTATTCCTCCTTGGAATTGAATAAGTGCTGTAGGTTAAACAGTTATGACTCGGCATGACTAAGTGACTTGATGCCTGTTGATTTAGCCAATAAAAAGTCCCACTCGGTTGAGTAGGACAGGTATGAAACTTTGGCAATAGTTATGGGGGTGTAGAAAACGGCATTGGGTACTCCTTTCTTTAGTAACTCCCTTTTCTTTTGCCCATAAACGGCAAAAGTTGTCTATGACAGGTGTAAGGCTAAGGACGTGGGGGCGTCCTTACAACCCTGCGCGTTTTACTGCTGCGGGGCTACCCGTTGGAGCAGGGAGGGGATTTTATGTAAAGTGACGTTACAGTCAGACCGCGCCGCTCTTTTGGGGCAGAGGGTAGGGCTTAATTTGAGGGAGGCTATGAGCTAGAGAAAGGCCTTTAAGATTAAGCTTGGCTAGCGTAGAAACCTAGTAAATGTAGTTTGGATAAGAATTTATAGCTAAAATATCGTTGGGTTGACCCTCGACACAGTACCTCAGCGATTGATAAGCCCATTACAGGCTTAGTAAGGCTAAGGACCCAAGTTAAGATGATAATGATTTAGCTCAACCGTTTGTGAAGTTGGCTAGGATTCGTTCTAATAATTATTTTAAACTTGTCAGATTAATGACCAATCAGGTCATTTGCGTAATTCAGTGCGTAATTCAGCGAATTCGAGAAGCGAATGACTCTTACGAAATTTGTATGGTGTGGAAATTAGATTCATTTTTGATGAGAGCTGATCTTACCTACTCAAGAGGTTTTAACGCCTTACTTCTCATTGGGTGAAAAACCGACCACAAAACTATCGTAAGAGCCTTTTTTAGTTGGCTTGGTGAGACACGATCTTTAAACTGAAGTTCATGCACAATGATCTCCACAATATTACGGACCATTGGAAAGGCTCTGAGTATCAATAAGATTTGAATGATATTTTTATCTTCAGTTCCGGCTGAATGACATAACTCAGCAGCACGCTTCTGTAAATCAGAAGGCAAATCTAATGTATAACGGATTCAAAAGTTTGCTGCTCAATACCTAGAATAGATGCGTCAACAATAAGCTCAGGATAATGTATGCCAGCAAACCTCCTAAGTTCAGCAAAAGCAACATCCTGGGATAACGCTTTTCGATAAGGTCGATCAGTGGTCATCGCATCATAGGTATCGGCAACCGCAATAATGTACGCTTCTGTTAAGATTTCTTTACCACTTAAACCGAGCGGATAGCCACTACCATCCAAACGTTCATGATGTTGTGCCACGATCTTAGCCGCCTTATCATAAGGCCCACCAATTAATAGTTCTTCACCAAATCTGGGGTGCTGTTTGATTATCTCCCACTCGTCTGAGCTTAAAGAAGTCGGCTTTTTTAAAATTTCAACTGGAACGTTAACTTTGCCTAAATCATGTAGATAGGCAGCGATCGATAAGACCAATAAACGTTCAGAAGATAAACCTAAAACTTGACCTGTTATCAATGCTAAACTTTGTATACGTCGGCAATGTTCGGAGGTGTAGCCATCTTTAGACTCAACCTCTTCTGCCAAACGCTGAAGTTCAAGCAAATCATGACTAAGACTATCAAAACTAGGGGCAGAAGCAAAATACAAATATTTTAGATCAGTCTGGGCTTGAAATATAAGATCTTTTGTCAGACCATTAACTTTTAAACAATCTCTCGGCTTTAGGACTAGCCCTTTAAGGGCAGCGTCATTGCAGGCTAACGTTCCTTCTAAAATATAGTAAAGTTCAGTGGCTTGATTATTGCTATGAGGACTTAAAAACATAACCTCCTCGGCTTTGAGCGAAACATGCGTTAGCTCCTGATTATTTCGAGCAAAAAGAAGCCTTAAACTTACCAGATCAGAACAAAGTACCTCATACTCTTTAGCAACCCCTTGAAGAGTTACTGGAAGAGAAAAATGCAAATACCGTACACGAGACTGAGCTTCTAGATGAATGTCTCGATTTAGTTGGTCAGAAACGACAAAGTCACCTGGACCAAGGTTTCGTTTGACGCTAGCTAACTGAAAGAATAGCTGACCTTCCAAGATATAGATAAGCTCAATAGGTGCTAAGGGTTGTAGAAAGGATGCGGGTAACCTAAGCTTATCGAATACACTTAAACTATACTCCCTAATTTCCAATTGCGCTTCTACTACGAAGGAAAAATTTGCTCTTAGAGAATTATGAACGTCATGAAGAAAAATGCTAAGTCCTAAATTAACAGCTTCTACCTCATGCTTAGAAACGTTTAGAGGTAGAAGCGCAGTCATAATAATTTAATTTTAAACAAATAACCTTAAAAAAAACTTACTATTGCTTTAGCAGCTAGAACCTGACAAACTTGGGCGGATCAACTTTTATACAGTGACCCTCTTGATCACAAACCAGGACATAGCTATAACTGAGTTCTTTTGAAGTCTTTTCTTCAACGTTGTCCCAGTGGGCAGCTTGTTTTTCTGCCTGGAGTTCCTTTTTCTCAAAGGGGAGTTTATCAGCGGGTGCACCTGTTTGAACCACTTTGTTGTTTTCTGGAACGTAGGTGGCACCTTCTTCTGCCAAACCTAGGGTAGAGACTAAAACCAAAAGCACGATAGATAGGTGGCTAAAGAGAAACTTTTTCATAGTAATGAAC
>JAHEBB010000089.1 GCA_024642575.1 Trueperaceae bacterium
GAACAAAGGGAAATAAACCCAGTCATCAAACTTAGAAAACGGCTCGAGCCACTCAAACTCGAGCTATCCATAGCATTATCTTAACATAAAAATCGGAATCATTCCGATTTACCAGACTAAATTGATCAAGATTAGGAAGTCGAGATTGGTCTTTAAAACTGATAGAGTCCGCTCCATGACGGGTAGCAACTAAACCAAAGATAACCCTGAGTAAACAATGACTCTACTATTCCCAGCTTAAGTTTAGCCAAGTCACAAAGGTTTTAAACCACTAAGGCTTTTAGCTGAACCGGGTCAAACTCTGCAACCTCGATACGATTACGGCCCTTATCTTTTGCCGCATAGAGCGCCTTATCTGCCCGAATGAGCATACTTTCCAGATTGCAATTTTCTTTTGAAACCGCAAGTCCAAAGCTCGAGCTTACCCAGACCTCTTCTATTTGACTCATAATGGGTTTCTCGGCAATCAGTTTTCTCAGGCGCTCAGATACAATCAGGGCTTGCTCGAGCTCAGTAAAAGGCAGTAAAACCACAAATTCCTCACCACCATAGCGGGCAAAAATGTCAGATTCACGCAGGGTCTGTTTGACTCTGCGGGCAACTTCCTTAAGCACTTTATCTCCTACCAAGTGCCCCTTATTATCATTAATCGCCTTAAAATGATCCAGGTCAAAGATCAAGATAGAAAAAGACATCTGATGCCGCTTTGATAATGCAATATAACGCTCGGCTTCTTGTAAAAAATAACGGCGGTTAAAGGTTTCCGTGAGCTCATCCGTCTGGCTAAGCCGCTCATATTTTTGATGGAGTTGCTCGAGTTCCTGTGTTCTTTCCTCTAACGCCTTAGCATGATAAATCTGCTTTAAAAGGTTTTGCTTATAGCGAGAATTCATTACAAAGCTATAAGCCACTGAAATTAAAAAGACACTGGCATTTACCCCCATTAAAACCTGACTGGTCTGCGAAAACATCCAGATGAGAAAAGCTATCGTGCTCACGGCAAGAAGGCCGACAAAATTCAGAGTAGATAAGATTGAAAAGCCTGCAATAAGATTAATAATCGCGACGGCTCCCCCATTTTGATCTGTCCAAAGCAAAATAGATGCTTCAAATAGTCCCAAGCTTAGATTTATCAACATAAAGCCATAAACAAAGCGCTCGAGCTTGTCAAAACGTCTGGATAGAAGGTATAGAGCAAACATTACTATTGAAGTAATACCAGAACTAAGCTTCCATAACCAAACTGGCCCTGAAAAAGATGTCGAAATAAAAAAAAGAACTGCTTGTACAATGCTGCCCACAATCATAGAGCGTGAAAGCCCTAGCCAGGCAGCTTTTCGCAAGGCAGCTCTAATCTCTTCGTCAGCTTGAGAATGGATCGGAAACATGTTTACCCTTTGAACCTCTCGGGGCTTAACCATCATCTGATTAATTAGAGTAAACCTTTGATATTACAGAAGTTTTACGACCCTTAGTTATTTAATGTTACATACACTGGAAATAAAAACAAAACTACTGAAAAAATAAAGCCTTCCCTGATAGGGAAGGCAGAATAGGATTTTTAGCCCATAAACTGAGAAAGGAAATAGTCAAACCCCAAAAGCTTTGCTTCATGGAAACAGCAAAACCACTCCAGGTCAATTTCCCAATCTAATGATGCTACCCCAAGGGTCCTTTGCTTCCCAAACATCATCTTTTTGCTCGAGCGCATATCCTAGCTTTTTTAATCTGGCAACAACTTCTAGAACTGCATCTGACTGACCTAATTTAAGCTCCCAGGAAAGTAGTCTCGCATCATCTTTTGTTGCCAAACTAGCACCTGCTGCCCAAGTATTTAGACCAATATGATGATGATAGCCTCCTGCTGAAACAAAAAGCGCACCTGGGTAGGAGCGAATCACTATGTCAAAGCCAAGACCCTGATGATAAAAAGCTTCAGCCTTTTGCAAATCATCTACATAAAAATGAATATGCCCTATCACGGTAGCTTCAGGAATACCCTGCCATTCGCTATTTCCAGCAGCTTGCACCACACTATTAACATCTAAAGGATTTGTAGCGCCTACAATTTCTCCGTTTTCAAAACGCCAACTGCTGCGGGGTCTATCGGCATAGACTTCTATGCCCAAACCATCTGGATCTGTTAAATAAAGCGCCTCGCTAAATAAGTGGTCGGACATACCCGCATAAGCACCTATTTCTGCCAAATGTTTAAGAAACCGACCTAAGTCAGCGCGCTCAGGTAGCAAAATAGCAAAATGGTAAAGACCTAATCGCCCGCGCCGAGGTATCGGGCTGGCATTTTTGTTTTCAATAAGCTCGAGCAGGGGTTTATCAGAACCAAATGTTCCAAGTAATGCCCTTGCAGGCGTTTGCTCTAAAAGCCTTAGGCCGATCACCTGCTGGTAATACATCAGGGAACGCTCGAGCTGGCTAACCTGTAAACTCACCTTCCCTAAGTGTGTTGTATCTGGCAGGTGAATAGTCGATGGGCTTGCTGTAGCTATTTCTATCGGGTTCATACTTATCCTTTCTTATTACTTTTCACTAAGTTCGTTAATTAAGGCTAAAAGCTGGGTCAATTTTTCTTGTCCGAGAGAACCTAATTGTGATTTATGAAGGCTTTGCATGGGTTCATCAAGCCGTTCTAAAAGCTCGAGCCCTGTTTTACTTATACTCGCATTGACAATACGACGATCTACCCTACTGCGACTGCGCACAATAAGTTCCTGTTTTTCCAGACGATCAAGCAAGCGGGTGATATCTGGTGATTTCACGAGCAAACGTTCGCTTATCTCATTACAGGCTAAACCTTCTCCACCTGCCCCTCGCAGAATACGCAAAATGTTGTAGTGAGCACCACTTAAACCTGCTTGCTTAAGTAAATCTTCGACGTCATAAGAAAGATCATTGACAAGTTTGACTAGTTTTAAGAAAACGTCATGCTCGAGACTAGAAAAGGCTTTTCTTGATTTGATTGGGTTAATAAGATGAGCTCCTTAGTTACTTGTTTAAACTATAGTTGTTTAAACAAGTAACTGTCAAGTAGCAGAATAATTGCTATAACACCTTCAGGTTTAAGTCATCATTTAAGTGGGTCAATGGCTGTTCAAAAGGTCAGAATAATGTGGCTAAAACACGAATATCCTCAGTTAATACGCTCGAGCACAACCCAGCTAAATTTTAATCCTGTTTTAGATACTTGATCATCTCGGCTTACTTCCTGCCACTCAGCTTCAGGAATTTCAGGAAACCTGACATCACCATCAAAGTCCTGGTCAATATAGGTTAAATACAGTCGATTGGCTTTGAGCAAAGCCTGACTGTAAAGTTCTCCTCCACCAATCACCATGATTTCTTCAGGGTTTTCTTGAGCAGCAAGGTTAAGGGCAAGCTCGAGCGAATGAACAACTTCAGCTCCCTCTATAGTCAAATCCCGATTTCTTGTCACAACAATATTACGGCGTTTCGGCAAAGGTTTCCCGATAGAATCAAATGTTTTTCGGCCCATAATCACAGGCTTCCCAAGGGTCACGTTTTTAAAGAATCGCAAATCCTCAGAAATACGCCAGGGTAGGTCATTTTGACTTCCTATGACCCGATTTTTTGCAAGTGCGGCAATAAGTGAAATATTCATTGAGTAAAAGAAAATAAGCAGTAAAGAGTAAAAGACATTTAAATTAGGTTTCCTTTACACCTTGTTGCTTAAACAGCAATAGGCGCTTTAATACCCTTATGACTCTGATAATTAAGTAATTTAATATCATCATAGCTAAAGTCAAAAAGGCTCTTAATCTCAGGGTTTAGTACAACGTCTGGCAAAGGCAATGGGTCTCTAGCTAGTTGCTCTTTGGCTTGTTCAAAGTGATTACTATAAAGATGTGCGTCTCCCAGTGTATGGATAAACTCGCCAGGCTTTAGTCCCGTTACATGGGCAATCATCATGGTTAGCAAGGCATAAGAGGCAATATTAAAGGGTACACCCAAAAAAATATCGGCACTACGCTGATAAAGCTGGCAAGACAATTTGCCCTGAGCCACATAAAACTGAAACAGGGCGTGGCAAGGCATTAGAGCCATGTTGTCTAGTTCAGCAACATTCCAGGCGCTTACTATGAGTCGGCGCGAATCAGGATTGATTTTAATTTGCTCAATGACCTCACTAAGTTGATCAATGGTCTTGCCCTTTGCCCCTTGCCAACTACGCCACTGAGCACCATAGACGGGGCCAAGCTCTCCATGTTTATCTGCCCATTCATTCCAGATACTTACGCCATTGTCCTGCAAATAGCGCACATTGGTATCCCCTTTTATAAACCATAAAAGTTCATGGACAACAGATTTAAAGTGAATCTTTTTGGTGGTAAGAAGCGGAAACCCTTTGCCTAAATCGAAGCGCATCTGATAGCCAAAAACGCTACGCGTGCCTGTACCTGTACGATCACTTTTATCACTGCCCTGGTTTAGAACATGGCGCATAAGTTCGAGATAAGCTTGCATAAGCCAGTTTAACAAAAAAGCCGTGGGGGTATCATCCTAGTAGATAGCCATACCTCTAGTAGCGCATAGGTTTCATCTTTATAAACCAAAGCTCTTCAAGCTAGAGGTTTTCATACGCTGTAGCAAACGTTATATTAGGATTAAGGAGACTATCATGATTGATTTTTACCAGCGTATAGAGCAAGAGCTCGAGCGGCAAAAGCCTCTCTTACTTGAGCTTAGCCACAAACTTCATGCTAACCCCGAAATTCGTTTTGAGGAAGTTAAGGCCTCAACCTGGCTAAGTGACACTTTAGAGGAGCAAGGGTTCAAGGTTGAACGTGGTGTTGGCAATCTTCCTACTGCTTTTAAAGCAGAAGTTAAAGGCAAAGCAGAGGGGCCCAATATTGCCTTTTTATGCGAATATGATGCGCTCGAGGGTCTTGGTCATGCCTGTGGCCACAATGTCATTGCCACAATGGGTTTAGGAGCAGGCTTAGCGCTTAAACCTCTTATGCATGAACTTAATGGCAACCTTTTTGTTATCGGTACACCTGGTGAAGAAGGCGGCGGCGGTAAGGTCATTCTCTTAGAAAATGGCATCTTTGATGGTATTGACAGCTCTCTCATGATCCATCCTTCCTACAATAACGGGGCAGGGGGACCAGCTTTAGCAAGAGTTGCCTGGGAAGTTCGTTATACAGGAGTGCCTGCTCACGCAGCAGCGGCCCCTCACCTTGGAGTCAATGCCTTAGATGCAGTCAGGCTTGCTTTTAACGGTATGGATGCCTTAAGACAGCAAGTTAAATCAGATGTACGCATGCACGCCATTATTACAGAAGGTGGTGATGCCCCTAATATTATCCCTCATAATGCTGCCCTTAAGATTTATATTCGCTCAGCTACCAAAACCTATCTTCATGACAGCATAATTCCGCGTATGAAAGGCGTCTTTGAAGGGGCAGCACTTATGACTGGCACTAAAGTGAGCATCAAAGAAATTGCTAAACCCTATGACAATATGGTGCAACACTCTGGCTTAAACAAATGTTTTGACCACCATGCAAAGCGCCTAAATAGAACTCTCAATAGCGAAGAATCAGAAGGAGCAGGCTCAACTGATATGGGTAATATTTCCCATGTTATGCCTTCATTGCATGCGTTTTTAGCTATTGATGATGAAGCTAAACCCCATACTCATGAGTTTGCTCAGGCAGCACGCAGTGAACGAGGCGATAACTGCGTTGTAGATGGCGCAACTATCTTGGCATCTATCGGATTAGATATTTTTTCAAACCCTGGCATCTTAAAAGAAGATTCATAGCCTTATTTTCTTTCCGCGATTTCCAGATTTTGCCTGAGTTTGACAATGCTATTTGCAGGAATGACGCCTTTGAGCACAACACAGTTGTAGGCAATCGTATTTTTGCCAATAATCGTTCCAGGGGTAGTTACTGCATTGCAACCAATTGAACTTTTATCGCCAATTAAAGCTCCCAGCTTTCGCAAGCCTGTCTCTTGCCCTTCAATGGTTATGTTTGTACCAAACGTTTTAAAATTAGCAAGTTTCACACCTGCGCCTAAGTTGACTTCATTACCGAGTATTGAATCTCCAACATAATTAAGATGGGCAGCCTTGGCCTTTTTCATAAAGATGGAGCGTTTTACCTCAGTTTTTGCGCCAACTTCTGCCCCTTCAGCCAGAACGACACCCCCCCGCAAGTAAGCTCCATGCTTTACTTTTGCTTTTGGGCCTATCCAAGCTGGCCCTTCGATATAAACATGCGGACCTATTTCAGCTGTCTCATGCAGGTAAACATTACCCTCGACAATAGCACTGGGGTGTATAACACCTCGTCTATTATCAGAAATACTATTAGCAAAGTCATCTAAAGCCCGAAGAATTTCCCAAGGAAATTTAAAATGAAATACCTCTTTTAATTCCTCTGGTAAAACCCTAATATCAAAAAGATCTAAAGTGGTTAGCATTATTACTATTTTAGCTTCTCCCAAACCTTAATAAAGAGAAATGTATTGCACATAAAAAAGCCCCGCCAAAATAGGCGGGGCTTTGCGCGTAAACGTTTAAACTACAGGTTTAGAAGTTTACAGTATATGAGATTTTAAAGGCTTGAGCAGCGCTTTCTGCAGCACCATCATTATTTGAGTAGGCAGCATAAGCGAAGATCAGGTCGTAGTAATCCCAAACAACTTCATAACCACTTGTGCTTTGGTCAAGACCATTGTTAGCATCACCATCAGAGATATCAGAAGCATTGTCGCCTGCTCCGATAGTATTTTTAACATCATTTATGTTAGTACCAGCCCATGAGCCGTATTTAACAGTCAAGGTACTATTACTAAAGAGGAATTCATTTAAGCTTAAACCAACAGCAAACTGAAGCTCAGTAGAAGTGAAAACAGCAGCGTCAGCATGGTCAGTTGAGCGGAAGTTAACAGCAGCTTCTAAGCTGGGCTTGAGGAAGATATCAAGTGGTGTGGTTGAAATGCCTGTACCAGCTTTGATCGTAGTGGTGTCATCAGTACCAGCATCAGCATCGGTGATTGATTCGAAACCAGCATAAGGATCAAGAGAGATAAAACCAAAGTTAAAGTTGGTATCAACATTGACTTTAATCTCAGTGGTATCAAAATCAGCACCTGTCTGAGCATAACCAGCACTCAGGTTAAGGCCAGGAATAAGAGCGCTAGCAGAAGCACCATCATGAACAAGACTGACACCGAAACCAGTGTCGTAATCATGATCGCGCTCAAGGTCAGCACCAGCTACTGGAGCATCTGAAGCAGATGACAATGAATCAACAGCAACGCCATCAACATTTGCCATATGGTAGAAAGCGTCAATTGCAAAGGCAGCAAAGAGGTTAATTTTAGCATCAACACCTAAAGCTGAAACATCATTGCCTGTTGATGGAATACTAAAGCTATCAAAGTAGAAAGTAAGTGGATCAAGAATAAAGAGACCAAATTCAGCATTGATACCAAAACCTGATTGATCAAGAGCAAAGTCGCCTTCTCTGTAACTAATATCTGTCATATCCCAAACAGTTGGCATTTGACGGAAGTTAGCACTTAAGCTCTTAATGATAGGCAAACCAAGGCTTGCAACATCAACATTTGCAGTGATGTAGAAAAGGCTGTCAGCAACTGCAGCATCAGCTGAATCGCTTTCGCTAGCAAATTCGAAGTTAAGGTCGAGAATACTTACACCAATTTGACCATCTACGCCCCATACAGTGTAGGTAGCGTTATCGCCAGCATTATCATTCAAGTCGCCTGCATTGCGTGAGCTCTCAACATATGAGAAACCACCTGTTGCACTAAAGGTATCGCCAGATAGTGGGGTTAACGTACCGCGAACACCACGGAAGTAGATGTCAGTAGCTTCAAAGGTAGGATCAGCATCAGCACCAAGTTCACCATAAACAATGGTTAAGGTTGGGTCAAGGAAGGCTAAGAAATCAGGTGAACCTAAGGTTGCTTTGAAACCTGAGGTTTCGGTGTCAAGGATGTAATCAGTAAACTGAGCAGTGACATTGGTACCGAATTGGAAGGTTAAAGGAGCAGCACCAATAGGATCAAAGGTGGTTGACCAGTCATCAACTGAGAAGACGAATGGCAAATCAATAGCATCACCATCAGGGTTAACTAAAGGTGTTGCAACTTGAGTTAAGGCAAGGCTAATAACAGAATCAAAGCTGTTAAGTGCACGTGGGCTACCAGCACCATTACGGTCAGTACCAAAGCCTACGTTTAAGGTTAAGGTAGCGCTGGTTTCACCTTCATGATTTTCAATGTCTTGACGATCTTGTGCAACTTCACCTACGTCAACTTCGTCGTCATCACCATTAAGATCAGATGTACCACTGCTAAAGTTTGAGCCTGAAATGCTGCGGTCATTGTTAATACCCCAAACACGATCAGAGTCAAATGGCGTACCACTTACGCGAGCAGCAAGATACTGAAGTTCAATGCTACCTGAAACCAAGAAGAGGTCTTCTTCAACTTTGGTCAGACGAGCTTGTAAGTCAGCAATGGCAGCAGCTTGATCAGCGTCAGAAGCTTCAAGAGCAGCTACGCGGTCGCGAAGAGCAACTTGGTCGCGGCGAAGTAGAATAACGAATTCGCGAATGTTAGCAATATCGCTTGTGTTACGATCAATTTGAGCAAGTGTAGCGTCATCAATGCCAGTAGGCATATTCATCATTGCGTCATGAAGACCAGCTACATCAGCTTTAAGGCCATCAATGTCTCCATTTAAGAGAGCAAGAAGGTCATTAATCGCGTCGATAGAAGCAGCATTTTGACGAGCTTGTGCACTGGCAGCGCCAGCAGCATCAGCAGCAGCGCCAGCAGCAGCGGCAGCAGCAGCAGCTTGAGCAGCAGCAGTATCGGCAGCAACACGAGCGGAGTCAATTTGGTTTTGAAGATCTGCTAAAACAGCAGGGTCTATGCCTTCTGGCATAGGCATATTTTCAAGTGCTTCGATACGAGCAGTGTTTGAGGCAACGTCATCGCCAAGAGAAGCGATTGCACCTTCAGCAGCATTAAGGCGTACACCTTGAGCAGCTACATCAGAAGCAAGTTCTTGGAGAGCATTACGAAGAGATGCAATATCTGCATCGGTCATTGCTTTCATAGCGTCCATATTTGATTGAATAACATCAAGCAGACGACTAATGACAAGCGCCATTTGGTAACGAGTGAAGCTTTCGTTACCGCGGTAGGTTCCGTCTGGGAAACCAATAACAATACCTAGGTCAGAGATACGTGTAACAGCATCGCCAGCCCAGTGGCCTGCAGGAATATCTGGGAACGCTTCTTGGGCGAATCCAGCTGTTGCGAAAACAGCAAGAATTGCAATAAGCAGTTTTTTCATATGGTATTACCCCTTGAATTTAAATTTCTTACTAAGCAGCAAGCATTTAGTTTTTGCTTTCTTGGGGTTAGCTGGAGTTTCCGTGTTTCCTCAAGCACCCTTTTCGTTAGCTCTAACCGTTTCTTACTGAGATTTGCCGCTCCATATAACCGCTTCAAGTGGGTTCACCTCCTTTCAATTACGATCATTGAGGCATACAAATCCAGCCAAAGTATCACATACGCTCCTCAGTTTGTCAATGGTATTTACATCCCTTTCTCATAATTCAAAACCAAAAAAGTCATTTTTTATATTGACTATTTTAATTTTGGTTCGAAATGGAAATCTAAACCAATAAGTTAAGCCTTTTGAACTTGATATGCTCGAGCCTATGCGCTATGAAATTATTTCCATTGGTCAGACCAAGAAAGGCTTTTTTAAGGAGGGCTGTGAGTTTTACGGCAAACGTCTTCAAGCCTATTCAAGTCTTAGCTTTAAAGAGATAAGGGCTGCCAAGGGTTCAGGTGACGGCGTAAAAGTACTGGAAAGTGACGCCCTATTGAAAGCAGCTAGTGGTTATTTGATAGCCCTTGACGAAAAAGGCAAACATCTAAAATCTACGATGGTGGCTGAAACTATAACTAAGCTCGAGCTTAGCAGCATAAGCCTTATAAGCTTTTTAATTGGGGGTGCCGATGGTCATAGTGAGGAACTTAAAAAGCAGGTTAACGAGCTCTGGCGTTTATCTGACCTCACCCTTGCCCATGACTTAGCAAAGCTGGTTTTGCTCGAGCAGCTTTACCGCGCAGAGACCATTCGTGCAGGGCATCCGTATCACCGAGAATAAAAAATGCAGGTCTTATAAGACCTGCAAGAAGTAAGATTTTAGCTTGCTATTAGATATTAAAGCCAAACATACGCATTTGTTTTTTGCCATCATCAGACATCTTTTCAGGGCTCCAGGGTGGCGACCAAACAAATTCAACTGTGACTTTTTTCACTCCTTCGACTTTCATACAGGCAAGTTCTGCGTCAGCCTGAATCATGTCTTGTACAGGGCAACCCATACTGGTTAACGTCATGTCAATCGCTACTTCACCCTCATCATTTATGTCTACCTTATATATAAGGCCAAGATCAACAACATTTACGGGAATCTCAGGGTCACGTACTACCTTGAGGGCTTCTAAAAGCTCAGCCTTTTTTGCTTCATTGTCGGTAAGAGTTTCTGTAGCAGCGTCCATAGATGCCAAACTAGCAGATTTAAATCAATAGAACCGTAGTCTCTAAGATTTTTGGCTAAATTGCTTTTTTAGACTGTCTTCTGTTTCGGCAATATCAGCAGCAAGTTCGTTACGTACCAGTAAGACCCGTTCTTCTAAATGGGCAAACTTTTCCTCAGACTTTGACTCGAGCGAAGCCCAACCTTTAGTCGTCAGGGATTCAACCTTGGTGGCAAAGCTCTGAACTTCTGAGGTAAGACCTGCCATCTTATCAGACAAGGCTTTTTCGATACCTTCAAATTCTTCTATGCGTTTTTTCTCGAGCTTTTTTTGCAAACCTTCAATTTGGCGCTCGAGGTGGGTAATGCGGTTAAGCTGACCCGCCCTATCGATAAGTGAAATAAAGAAAAAAATTGCCGAAAGAATAACAGCTGCGCCCAAAAGAATTAAGCCAAGCGGTAATTGCAAGGTAAAAAAGAAAAAATTAATGGGTAAATTTGCCGCTAATGCTTGCCAATTGGTGACCGCAAAAACAATACTGATGATGACAATAATGGTAATAAGGATTCCCTTTAGTCTCATAATCCTAACTTTAACAGGAAATGCTAACGTATGCCTCACTTTTACCCTAACGATTTAGCCCTAAAACAAGAGCATTGATCAAAAACCACCAGCTTACGCTTAGGAGAAAAGCTAAGACGTTAAAATAAACTCACAACTTTTATTGAAATGACGGTGACAGCATATGGCGCAACATACTAGGCTCGAGGTTTTTGGGCGCATTTTAAACACAGGTTTGGTACCTATTTTTTATCATGCAGAGGTTGAAACGGCAAAACGTATTATTGATGCCTGCATTGCAGGGGGTGCTGATATCATCGAATTTACTAACCGCGGCGAACATGCTTTAGAGGTTTTTGCTCAGCTCAAAAAGCACTATGCTAAAGCCCATCCCGACCTTATTTTAGGCATTGGCACAATTACTGAGGCTTCAACCGCGGCCCTTTTTATTGCTCAAGGTGCCGACTTTCTTTTTAGCCCCTCCTTTAATCCTGAAATGATCAAGCTCTGTAATCGTAGACGCGTTGCCAGCGTGCCAGGGTGTGCAACCGTCAGTGAAATAAATGCAGCCGAAGAACTAGGCGCAGAAATCATCAAAGTATTTCCAGGCGATGTCATACGCCCAGAGGGCATTAAAGCCATCCTTGGCCCTTGTCCAAACTCATTACTTATGCCGACAGGTGGGGTTGATGCCAGCCAGGAGAGTATTCATAGCTGGTTAAAAGCAGGCGCTTGCGCAGTGGGTTTAGGCTCAAAACTCATTCGTAAAGAAGATATAGAATCGCAGAACTTTGCGGCAATCAGCGAACGTTGCCAGAAAGTTTTAGGCTGGATAAAGGAGCTGAACTAAGTTATGTATGATGTTGTTACCTTAGGGGAAACCATGCTAAGACTTACGCCACCTAATCTGGAGAGGCTCGAGCGTAGCGATACCTTGATTATTGAGGTGGGGGGTAGCGAATCCAATGTTTCAGTTGGACTTAGTCGCCTTGGACTAAAAGTTGCTTGGCTTTCTCGTTTAGCTAATAATGCCTTTGGTCATAAGATCACCTCTGTTTTAAGTGGTCACGGGATAGACACCAAACATGTCTGCTGGTCGGATGCTGACCGCCTCGGGATTTATTTTTTAGAGGAGGGCCGCCCCCCCAGACAAAGCAGTGTGATCTACGACCGAAAAGACAGCGCCATGAGTAAAATGCAAAGCTCAGACTTACCTGAAGACGTCTTCTCACAAACCAAACTATTTCATACCAGTGGCATTACCCTGGCCATCAGCGAGACCTCAAGGACTACCGCTGAGCGAGCCTTTAGCCTGGCGAAACAAGCGGGTGCCAAACTCAGTTTTGATGTCAACTACCGCGCCAAACTCGCCAGTCCTGAAGCAGCAAAAAACCAGTGCCACCCTTTTATGGCAGAAGCCGATGTCATTTTTATAGCTCTACGTGATGCCAGAACCCTTTTTGGTTTAACCGGTGAGCCTGAAACCATTTTGCAAGCCCTGCACCAAGTCTATCCGCAAGCTACGATTACGATAACCATGAGCAGCGAAGGCTCTCTAGGCATAAATCCTCAAGGGGAATCTTGTAGGCAAGGCATTTTTCAGGCAGAAGCCGTCGGGCGTATTGGTGGGGGTGACGCTTACGCAGCAGGGTTTTTGTACAGCTATTTAAGAGAAGCTGGCGACTTAGCAAGGCACTTGCGCTTTGCTGCTGCTGCCGCCGCCCACAAATACAGCACCCCTGGAGATATGCCGCTTTACAATCTTGAAGAAGTACAAAGAGTTATAACTAGTCAGGGTTCTGAAGTTGCCCGATAATAGCTTAGGCGTACTTAAAAAGCTCGAGCTCTCCTTGCATGAGGTTGCTAGGCAAAACCGCGACCTGTACCCCTGTAAAGGATTTAATCTTTTTATCCATCCAGAGTCCTCAGATTTTTTCATGAATCTTGCGGTGCCTACAGGTTCAGATAATTGGCAGGTATCTGTGGCTCAGCTGCTTGCTATTTTTAAGGAGCACACTAGGCAGCCAAGGCTCGAGTATTTTGATGACTTACACCCAGATCTAAAAATAGCCTTAGAAGCAGCAGGTTTCAAACAAGATATGCGCGCACCCGTCATGGTGTTAGAGGGAAAAGACTTTCAAAAACGCCAATTAAAGACTCGAGGGCGGTATCGGCGTTTATATAACGATGAAAAAGAAAACATTGAGCATGCCTTGAGACGGCAAAGCCTAGCTTATGGTGGCACTGGCGATGATAGCTCTCTTGTTTGGCTACCTAATTTACTCAAAGGTTTAACCGACAACAGCGTTATGCTGGCTGTGCTCGAGCTAGGCGATTTTGTTTCAGGCGCTAGCATACAGATAGGAGGTGGCATTGGCGAACTAGCGGGTGTCTGGACACATCCGACAGAGCAAAAAAAGGGATTTGCCTATAGCCTTTGCTACCAGTTGCTAAACGATTATTTTGCTGAAGGTTACGAACTCATCTGGCTATCTGCCGCCGAAGGTGCGCAAAGACTTTACGAAAAGCTAGGCTTTAAGAGCTTGGGCACTCAGCTTAATTACTCTATGTCAATTGAGCCTTAGCCTTTTTAATAAAAGCTATGAGTTTGTCTTTATCCTTTATTCCAGGGCTCGCCTCAACACCCGAGGCAAGGTCAACACCATAAGGGTTTAATGCTTTTATGCCAGCAGTTACATTGCCTGCATTAAGCCCCCCTGCCAAAATCAGATGAGGGAAATCACGTAAAAAAGCAGCTTCTGACCAGTCAAAGGTTTCACCACTACCAGGTTTAATGCCATCCAGCAAAATCGCGTCAGCAGGAAAAGCCTTAAGTACGTTTATATCTAAATTAGGAGAGAAGGATACCGCCTTAATTATTTTGTAGGAGCGCCCCAAAGCTTTCGCAAAAACTTCATCTTCATCGCCGTGAAGTTGAATGGTATCAAGCTTGACCTCTTCAGCAACTTCACGGATATGCTCGAGCGTAGCATTTTGAAACACACCGACACGGCTTAAAAAAGGCCCAAGTACGTCACTGATTCCCCGAGCTATATCAGGAGAAACGCGTCGTTTCGATTTGGGCACAAAGATAAAGCCAAGCGCATCCGCACCTTCTTTTTCTGCCAGAACGGCATCTTCTTGCCTGGTAATACCGCAAATCTTGACCTTCACCCTTGCATTATAAGGCAAAGGTTTAGCTCGAGCTGAATTAGTGATATTTTTACTTCATCGCTTGCACCTTTTGATTTTACGCTCAGCCAAGCCAGGTAATACTGACTTTTCAGTTTGGAATCAGGGCTCGAGGCTTTAGCTTTTAAGCTCTTTTTGAAAAAGTCAGATTTGCCCTTGCAGAAGTCAAGAAAAGCCGCCATAGTAGTTGAATAAGATGAAGAAAGCCCTTTCTAGATAGGTAATGAATCATGATCTCCCATACTTATAAATGCGTTTTTATCCATATCCCAAAGTCAGCCGGCACGAGTATTGGCACTAAGCTAGGTATTTATGCCAATGAAGGTAAAAATGTACAAGACCACCGTACCTTAAAACAGGTTATGCCTCTAAGTCCTAAAGCCCTTCAGATTTACAAAAAGGAAGTAGCTCGAGACCTTTATATACGCTTTAGAGCTAAGCTCGAGGGTCGCCCCTTTTTAGATCAGCAAGAGTACAAAAGCTATTTCAAATTTACTTTTGTTCGTAACCCTTGGGCGAGGGTACATTCATGGCACCGCAATGTTATGAATGATGCAAATCACTTAAGAGATTATCAGGTTCCTGCTGACGCAAGTTTGGACTGGTTTATCAAAAATCGACTTTACACAGTACAACCTCAGCTCGAGTTTATTCGAGACTGGGATGGCAATATTCCGTTAGATTTTATCGGGCGCTTTGAAAATCTTCACGAAGATTTTGGCTATGTTTGCCAGAAATTAGGCATTACCGATTATACGCTCCCTGAGCGCGTTAGAATCGGCACTCCCCTTTATATTCCCGAATATTCTGAGGAAAACATAGCCATTGTTGCCAAAGCTTTTAAAGAAGAAATTGACCACTTTGGCTTTCAGTTTGGCGACAGCTTAAAAGCCAAGACAGAAAACCTAAAACCAGAACCCGCAACCACCTAAACAAAGTGCCCAGATTGGAACTCTGAGCACGTCTGGTTTAAGGTTTTTAAAATTTCTCATAGGGCGTTTGAAGCTTAGACGCTAGATTTTTATCACTCAAAAGATCACTCAGCACGTTAATATCTCAAGATTAGTGCATGGGCGACCCGAGGATACCTGCCCTATTTTACAGAAGGTCTAAACGCTCGAGCTGGTAGAAGGGTTAGAACTTTCTAACTTTTTCTGGCTTTTTTCTTTGTCAACCCCGTCAGTCATAACCGGAACTTTATCTAAAGTGCGCTCAAAAGCATG
>JAHEBB010000477.1 GCA_024642575.1 Trueperaceae bacterium
AACTGCTGTTAAGCCAACCTTTACTGCTGACCTAGCAGGTAGCTATAAAGCAACTTTAGTTGTCAAAGATAACTCAGGTGCAAGTAGTACCTCAGATGAAGTTGTTATTACGGTAAATGCTGCTCCGCCAGCAAATGTAGCCCCAACTGCGAATGCTGGAGCAGATCAAACTAAAACTGCAGGACAAGTTGTAACTTTAGATGGAAGTGCTTCAAGTGATAGCGATGGCACAGTAGCTTCCTACCTGTGGACCCTAACCACTAAACCCGCGGGTAGTGCAGCAGTCTTAAGTAGCACAACTGCTGTTAAGCCAACCTTTACTGCTGACCTAGCAGGTAGCTATAAAGCAACTTTAGTTGTCAAAGATAACTCAGGTGCAAGTAGTACCTCAGATGAAGTTGTTATTACGGTAAATGCTCCTATTTCTACAACTATCTTGGCAGAAAACTTTGAAAACTGCGCTAGTACCTGGACGATTGATAACTCGGGCTTTGTTACCACAACAACCGATGATAATGGTCTTTGGCACTGTCACACTGCTGGTGAAGGTGTCGTGAATGAAGCCGTTGCCGCAGGTAAAGTTCGTAATGTAGGTGACAATGGTGCTGTAACCAATCCTGTCGAAGGTAGTAAAGCCTTCTGGTACGGCAGAGGTGGTAGTGCAGCTTCAACCTCTTGTAAAGAAACAGGTAACTACTTAGGTGTTCAAAATAGTAGTGATTGCAACTCTTCTGACAACAACGGTGGACTTTCAAAATACTTTGATGGAAGTCAAGGGGGCAATACCGGTCGTATCATTTCACCAGCTATGAATCTGACAGGTGTTTCTGCTGCTACCCTCCAATTCAAATCTTGGTTTGAAGTTGAGAGTTTTGGCTATGCTTCAGCTGGAGACTATGATCTCATGCGGATTGCGATTTATGAAGGCGATGTAAATAATGTTAATAATCGTCGTTTATATGAGTCAATCATTCCACTCTCAATCCCAGATGCTCCAGTAGCTGATACACCCTTTAGCTCAGGTGGCTACAATAAGGCTCCTGTCTGGCAAAATATAAGTGTTCCAATGCCTGCATCTGTCTTAGGAAAAACCAATATATTTATCGTTATTGAGTTTAATACTATGGATAGTACTGGCAATGGTTTCCGTGGTTGGATGATTGATGATCTTAAAGTGAGTCAGGGTGCACCAGCTGCTCTTATGACTCAAGCTGTTAGCCCATTTGTCCTTAAAGATATTACTGGTAAATATAAGTAAATTCTTCGATTGCTGAAGGGCTTAAATGCCCTTCAGCCTTGATTTGTTAAATCACTTAATAAGGAGGGAAAAAGATTTGGGAGAATCTAAGTCCAAGGGTAAATCAAGGCTTGCTTGTTTTACAAAAAGTTTTAATTCTAGTCTTTATAAAGGAGAGTTCTCATGAACAATCAGGAAAACACCGTACAAGTTGAGGAAAAAGCCAAGCTTGACTATGAAGCGCCTAAGCTTATCGAGCATGGTAATGTTGAAGAAGTAACGTTGCAAACGTTCTTTGGTACATTTTCTCCCCCTTCTCACTAAAAACATATTCGTTTTTCAAAAGAGTGATTACCCATCGGTAATCACTCTTTTTCTTGTGATGCTTGTACTAAGAAATTGGCTTTTATCTTGCAGACTAGAGCTAAGAACCTTTACTAGGTATTTTGTAAAAGCTCGAGCCAAAGAAGCATTTTTGCTAGCTATAACTTTAAATTTTGCTTGAAGATTGCCAGCTTCTTAAAGTCATACAGGTTCGAGTTCAAACAACCGTAAGTTCAGGTCATTTAGGAGACGATTCATGAAAAAGATAGTTTTATTTCTAAGTTTAGCGGTATTTGTATTTTTAGCTGCATGTGGTAGTACCCCAACTATTCCTGTGCAACCAGATACAGAAAAGATTGTAGGAAGTTTGCAAAATTGGCAGTTGGGCGCAGGTATAGTAGAGGCTGTTTTTAATACCAAATCAAAACAAGCAATTGTTGCTGCTGGAAACATAGCTAGCTCGGGCAGTTTCACAGCTACCATAAATCAAACAATAGCGCCTGCTGTACTTTTAGATATGGCTGCTTGTACTCAGTCTCATGCAAGTGACAGTAGTGCCAAGATGAATCAGTATTCAACACTTGAAGTTAAACAAAATAATAAACTTATTGGTAGCTTAGTTTATGCATCTTCAGAAACTGTCGCTAAAGATGGTTTGGAAAAAGTGGGAGACTTTTTTGTGCAATATACCTATACTGACAAGGCCGTCAATCTCTCTGGTGATTGCCCTATAGGTGGTACCAATGCAAGTTTTCACTATGATGCTAAGCTTAAAAAGGGCTGGAATATTGTCATTTTTAAATTGGCAGAGATAGATAATAATGGCTTGCAAGTTTTAGACTTTTCTACTGAAGATGTTCCTCCTTCAGCGGAATGGTTTTTTGTGGAATAAGCAAGCGTTTTTATACTTACGCATTTTTTCTTACAAAAGCAAATAGTAAAAAACAGAACAAATTAAGTGATCTCAGGTTTGGTCACTGCGAAACTCTAGTTTTTAGCGCATACTAAAAGAAAACAACCTAAGGACTGCTTATGCTGACATTAGATCATCCAACTTCTCACAAGCACAGTTTTCCAACACATGATTTAGTCAAGCTCGAGCCTTTTTTAAAAGGCCAATTAGCGCAGCTTCCTGTAACAGATAGTCTTAGAAATCATAAATTGGCTGCTTACGCCTACACGGTTCTAGTTGAATCAGACCCAAGGCGTGAGGAGCTTAAGCAAGACTTTGTATTTGCTAGTATGCACCATTTAAAGGTGCGCTCGAGCCTCAAACCACTATTTAAAGCTTGGGCAGATGCTGGCTTAAAAGCGCTGGTTTTTAAAGGTTTTTTTCTAGCTGAATTTGTTTATGATACGGCTTGTCAAAGAGCTTATGGGGATGTTGATGTTTTGCTCGAGCCTGAACAAGCGGCACTTGCTGCCGATATAGCCAAATCGCTTGGTTGGAAAGAAATTTGGCGGGCTGGTTTAGAAACGGACGCTGCCCCTGCTAACAAAATCAGCCATGAAGTTTTGCACCTTGAGCATCCTGACTATCCTATTCGTCTTGATGTGCATGGTCAGGTAACGCACGTAGTGAGTGCCCATGCCAGAGTACAAAACACCATTACCCAAAAAGTTTGGGAGGCGGCGGAAAAACGTGACTGGGAAGGCTCGAGCCTTTATACACCGTCATTAACGGACGCTTTACTGGTGGGTCTGATTATGAACCGCTGCTGGTCGGGTGACGATTGGTGTTTAAAAACGCAGGACTACCTTGATTTTAAGGTCTTAGCACAAAAAGGGCTGAGTCAAGATGAGCTGTTGAGTCGAGCCAAAACCTTAAGTTGCTCAAAAACCTTAAGTTTATTTCTCGAGCGTTGTAATCCTTTTGCTAACAGGCTCAGTTTGACGCCGCCAACGACCGCTCAGCGCATCCTTTGGGAAACGCAAATTGCTTTTGAAAGAGGCATGCCCAGGCTCGAGCGTTACTTAAGTTTTTCCTATTATTTGCTGATTGATAGCTTTTGGGCATTGCCAAGTTTTGTGCTTGCGTTATGCTTTTTGCTTGCACCCTGGCAACTCCAAGCGTTTATGAATCGATTTGCCTTCAAAGATAAACCCCTTTACCAGTGGCAAGCTTTACGTTTGCAGCGGAGCGTTAGGGTTTATCTTTATCTGACAGGGCTTTACTGGCTAAAACCTGAACCTTTAAAACAGCTTATGACCTTTGTTTCGCTAAGGCGGATGGGTCAGCCGGTGACCATGCGGCAAATCAAAGGTGAACGCGTCTTAAAGCTACACGAAGAGCGTGTAAATTTTAGCTAAACCCAATTCCGTATAGCTTTTGACGGTTTCTAATTTAGCCTCAACCTATCATTAGGCCATGAAATATCTCGGCATGATGATTTTACTGGCACTTTCTAGTGCTTTTGCCCAAGCTGATTACCAGTTAAAAATTTTTCTAAATGGCGAAGAAATTAACTGGCAAGAAGAAACTAGGGCTGAGGGTTTACTAAATATTAGTTTTGAAGGGGGCAGGCTCGAGCTAAACCTCTCTGA
>JAHEBB010000478.1 GCA_024642575.1 Trueperaceae bacterium
CTATCCACTTCATTTAATAAAAGTGGCACCTTAATTGAGGCTAACGAACTTTGGGATGAAGAAAAACGTCGCCTGACTTATGAACGCTATTTTATACGTGCTTTACAAGCTCAAAATACAGCGATTGCTTTTGGTACAACAGCGTTAAGAACTCATGTTGATGTTTATAGCTCAGGATTTTGGTTAGCGCTCGAGGCAATTTTAGATGCACGGAAACGCCATCATGACCTTATTACGGTGCAAATTGTGGCTTTGGGTAAAGGCGGAAATAGCCCGCAAGACGAAAAAGCCCTGCTCCAGGCTCTCAAGATGGGCGCTGATGTTATTGGTGGTTCTCCGGCATTTACGGCTAACCCTAAAAAAAGCATTGATACCCTTTTTGACCTTGCAGAGCTCCATAATAAAGACCTCGACTTGCATATTGATGAAGTAGATGACAGCCGAATCTTAACGCTCGAGTATTTGGCAGACAAAACCATAGAGCGCGGTTTTCAAGGTCGGGTGACGGCTGGGCACTGCAATTCTCTTAGTTTTACAGATGTAGCCACGGCTGACCGCGTTATGGAGAAAGTTAAGCAGGCTGAAATCAATATTGTTACTCTGCCTTCAGCAGACCTTGTGCAAATGGGTCGGGGTCTTAAGCCCAGTCCAAGAGGCTTAACCCCTGTGAAAGAACTTTTAGGACGCTCAATTAATGTTGCGGCTGCTTCTGATAAAGTGCGCGACTCTTTTAACCCTCTTGGCAGTTACGATTTACTGCAAACTGCTAATTTAGTAGCCCACGCGGCACAACTCACCGGCACCCATGAAATGCCTCTATGTTTAGAAATGGTCACGACTCGAGCTGCTGCCGTTTTAGGTCTTAAGGAATATGGCCTTTTTGAAATGGCACAGGCTGATTTGGTCGTCCTAAATTCTAAAAATCTGGTAGATACGCTCGCTAACGTACCCGAACGCTTAGGTATTTTTCGTAAGGGTCAGCTAATTTTACGTAATGTATCCAAGCGTATCTGGACCGAAGGTCTGGTCTGGACTTAGTACAAACTGCTCTCACATAAGCAATAAATGCACTCCCTTTTCAATCCCCCAGACGCTATTTCCAGCGTTGTGAGATAGCCCATATTAAAGGTGATAAGTCTAGTAATCCTAAAAATTCTTGTCAATAAGATCTATACTCGTGCCGTCTTGGGTTATCCAGCGAACAATCCCAATGCTGGGAACAAAAAACAAATCAAGCACCGTCTGCGCTCCCGTACTGGTAATGGTTTGTTGCCTGATTTGCAAAGCGTTAAAACGGCCAGCTTGCGTTTGCACCCCCCGAACAGCGACCACCTCAGCATTGATAGAAATATCGAAATTTGAGACTTTCGTACTGCTTGCCCAAGTCTGCCCTACCGCTAAGGGAGGAGGAGGAAAAAACATCAAAGAGGGGCTATAAACAAGCGTCTGCCCTCCGGCTGCCGTACCAATAGAACGCACCCCATTGGCGTCATAGATCAGGTAATCTTCTGAAATAGGTGTTCCCTGCAAATAGTGCACCAGCACCTGGGTAGACTCTCCAGCAACAGCCTTAACCCCCTCAAACGTCTGGGTTTCACCATTACTATAAGTCCAGGCGAGCCCTTCCCTGGCGGGGTAGTAGGCTTCTTGGGCAGAAGCAAAAGTCATAAACAGAAAAAAACAAACAAACATTTTGTACATTAATGGTTATCCTGACTGAGTTCTTTGGCTCTTATAGTAGCTGCTTCAATGGCCTCCATGAGACCATAACGCACCCCATGTTTTTCTAGAGCTTTAACCCCGGCAATACTGGTACCACCTGCGCTCGAGACTTCATCTTTAAGTTCAGCTGGACCCTGATGCTCCAAGAGTTTTGCCGTTGCCAGTAAAACTTGCCTTGCCAAATCCTGTGCCACACTGCGATTAAAACCTACTCTCACACCGCCATCAGCAAAGGCCTCTGCAACAATCGCAGCAAAAGCTGGCCCTGAAGCAGCAAGCCCGGTAAACGCGTCAAAAAGATGCTCAGGTATTTGATATACCGTCCCGATAGCTTCAAATAGCTTAGTGGCAAGCTCTATATCATCCAGGCTAGCCTGGGGCAAGGCAGCAAGCGCCGTTGCACTTAAGCCAAGTCTCGCACCCAGATTAGGCATAGCACGCACAACCCTTAAACTACCTACCCTTTTAGCAATCGTCGTTGCCGAAACCCCAGCCATAAGCGAAATAAAAGAAGCGCTACGATGAGCGATTAGCGGAGCAACCTCATCAAAAAACTGAGGTTTTACTGAAATAAGAATGCGCTCAGCCTGATGAATGCCATCATCATCTAAAGGTGTAACATTAAAAGTTTTGGAAAGTTCTTCGCGCCTTTTACTATTAGGGTGATAAATACCAATTTCCGAAGCGCTTAATATGCCAGCTTTGAGCGCACCCGTAAGCACCGCGCCGCCCATCTTGCCAGCTCCAACAATAGCAAGTTTGATACCTTGCTTTTTCTTAGTGGTCATATGGGGCTCATTGTAACGCTCAACGTGAACCTATTAGCAAGTAAAATCTGTGAACTAGTTTATATATAGCAGGCAGCATCTGACCATTGATGACAGTTATCCATTATCAAGCTTCAGTGCTGTTGGCATCTAACAAGGTAAATGGATTCGTTGGCAATTGGAATAAGCCTCTAAATGAATTAGCTAATTAGGGAAATTTGCTTATATTCTCTTAAGTTCTGCGCTTTCTTAGCCATTTTTCTAGAGCCACAACAACAAGAATGGCACCTAGGGTATCTGCCAGCCAGTCAAAAACATCCGTCTGACGCCCTGGCACAAAGTGCTGATGAAACTCATCACTTAGGCCGTAAAACACCGCAAGTGTAACTGCTAGCTTAGGATTTTCAGTAGCCAAATACAAGAATAGTGCCAAAATCCCAAATACAAGCCCATGAATCAGTTTATCGCCAAAAGGGATAAGACCAAGAAGGCTAAGTGCCGCATTATCACTCTGGCTGGAAAAATAAAAGACCAAGAGCATCCAAGCACAAGCAAGTGCCCAGTAAACAAATTTTAAGCTAGTCTTTGTGCTCAACAAGCTCAATTAAAACACCTTTTGCCCATTTAGGATGTAAAAAGACCACCCGGGTTCCTGCACGACCTCTCCTAGGTTCAGTACTAATAAACTGGGCATTTTGAGCTTCTAAACGCCTAATTTCAGCCTCTAAATCCTCGACGCGTAAAGCCAGATGATGAAGCCCTTCGCCGCGCTTTTCAATAAACTGAGCAATCGGGCTCTCGCTATGGGTCGGCTCGAGCAATTCAATCAAGCTCTCGCCTGCTTGCAAGGCGCGTACTTTGACATATTGCGAAGCTACTATTTCATCTTCACCAAGAAGCGGCAAACCCAGCAGTTGATAAGGTAAGGAGGCGGCTTCTAGATCTTTAACGGCAATACCAAGATGGTCAATAGCGAAGCCTTGAAGTTCTTTTGGAAGGGTCATCTTACTAGCCTAAAATGCAAAGGCTTGTTTTGTTGGGGCTTTTTCGCTCGAGCGGTACAAAAGCAACGGGGTACAGCTTGATCCTGTCTTAGCGTAAAGCAAACCTAAAGGCCAAACGCTTTGATTTAAAGCAATAGGTCATTTTTAAAAAGCTACAAGTCTGGTTTACAAAAGACTAGATTTTGGCTGAACACCTAAACTTATTCCAAACTGAAAGAATAATGTCATAAAACTGGGTCTATCAGAGCTTACTCCCCTGAACAGTCCTGAACCAGCGGTTGCAACGGTGATAACCCAATACTCAGCAATCATAGTCATTACCTGTGGTTCAAGACTGTTTGGTCAGAATCATAAAGTCTTACGACATTTATGGTTCAGCTCAGTAGAATACATCAGTCTAAAGAAAATTCAGCAATAAGCTTTAGAAACGACTTAGCGAGTTATTGTCATAATGACATTAGTTTTAGCAATTTCTACTAAAAAGTCAAGGTTTTATGCTTAAGCAAAGGGTTGAGCTATTTGCCCAGTAAAAGTTGCATGCCTTGGCTAGCCGTTGTCATTAGCGAAAAGTTGACTAAAGGGCTTAAAGGGGTTGGCTCAGGGTTGATTT